>CAYQQT010000506.1:0-3488 GCA_964419375.1 uncultured bacterium | reverse complement strand
AAACTAGTTAAGCGGCCACGGGCTCCGCTGCCGAACCGTCGGGCACGAGGTGCTCGACGAGGTCAGGCCAGGCGATGGGCTTGTTGAGCACGATGTCCGCGCCCGCTTCGCGCGCCCGGCTCGTGAACGGCTCGTCGTAGCCCGTGAGGACGACCACCCGCGGCCGGCGGGGCGCCTTGGCGAGCACGTGGCGGATGAGGACATCGCCGGGAATGTCGGGCAGGCCGAGATCGGTGAGCACGATATCGAACTGCTGACGCTCGGCCGCCTCCGCCGCTTCTTTGCCGGTCGCGGTGGCCACGACTTCCGCCCCCTCCGATTTGAGCAGCATGGCGAAGACGGCGCGGATGTCCTCGGCGTCTTCGACCAGCAGAATGCGCTTGGACTTCAGCCCACGGTCCCGGCTGTACCCCATGCCTGGATTGTTAGCAAAACGGATGCCGCGGAAGCGGCCGTTGCGGGCCGCGGCCTTGACCCTCCCCAGCGAGGGTGGTCTACTCAGTCGGCCGTGGACACATCCTTGAAGCGCACTCCGCTGCACCAGGCTCACGTCGACGCCGGCGCCCGCATGGTTTCGTTCGGTGGCTGGGACATGCCCGTGCAGTACGCCGGCATCATCGAGGAGCACCGCACCGTGCGGGCCGCGGTGGGCCTCTTCGACGTCAGCCACATGGGCGAGTTCGAGGTGGAGGGCCCGGACGCGGTGGCCGTCCTCCAACGGCTGACGACCAACGACGTCGCCGCCCTCGAGATCGGCCAGGTCCAGTACTCGCTGCTCTGCTATCCCGACGGCGGGATCGTGGACGACCTTACCCTGTACCGGCTCGCCCCGGACCGCTTCATGCTGACCGTGAACGCCGGGAACATCGACAAGGACTGGCAGTGGGTCACCGCCCACGGGGCCGGCGCGCGCTGGCGCAACGTCTCGCAGGACACGGGGCTGGTGGCGGTGCAGGGGCCGAAAGCGGAGGCGCTGGTCGGCCGGCTGGCGAACTGCGACGTCAAGAACATCGGATACTACCGGTTCGCCGCGGGCACCGTGGCCGGCGTTGCGACCACCATCTCCCGCACCGGGTACACGGGCGAGGACGGCTTCGAGCTGTATTGCCCTGCAGAGGGCACGCCGGGTGTGTGGAAAGCGTTGCTCGATTCGGGTAAGGCGGAGGGAGTGGCGCCCATCGGCCTCGGCGCCCGGGACACGCTGCGCCTGGAGATGCGCTACGCCCTGTACGGCAACGACATCGACGAGACGACCAACCCCCTCGAGGCCGGGCTGGGGTGGGTCGTGAAGCCGGCCAAGGGCGAGTTCATCGGGCGGGAGGCGATCGAAAAGGTGCGCGCGGCGGGGCCGGCGCGGCGCCTGATCGGCATCGAGATGGCCGAGCGCGCGGTGCCCCGTCACGGGTATCCCGTCATCAAGGACGGCGCCACCGTGGGCAGCGTGACCTCTGGATCGTACGGGCCCTCCGTCGATCGTTACATCGGCATGGCGTACGTGGCCGTAACCCACGCCGCCGTCGGCACCGCGCTCGGGGTCGAGATCCGCGGGCAGGTGAAGCCGGCGCACGTCGTGAAGACGCCGTTCGCCACGCCGCACGTCAAGCGTTAAACACGGCGAGAGGACCCAAATCCAATGGCAAGCGTTCCGGGCGAGCTGAAATACACGCGCGATCACGAGTGGGCCAAGCAGGAAGGCAAGAAGGTGCGCGTCGGCATCACCGCCTACGCGCAGGAGCAATTGGGTGACGTAGTGTTCGTCGAGCTGCCGAAGGTGGGCGCCAAGGTGAGCCAGCGGCAGGCCTTCGGGGTGGTGGAGTCGGTGAAGGCCGTCTCGGACCTCTTCGCGCCCGTGTCCGGTGAGGTCGTGGAAGCCAACGGTGCGCTGCCGGCGGCGCCCGACACCGTCAACACCGACCCCTACGGCAAGGGCTGGATGATCGTGATCACGCCCTCCAAGCCCGCCGAGCTGGACGAGCTGCTGACCGCCGCGCAGTACGAGGAGTTCATCGCGAAGGGCGGTCACTAGACGATGGCCACCCGCTACATCGCCAACACCCCCGCCGAGCAGAAGCGCATGCTGGAGACCATCGGCGCCGGCTCCATCGAGGACCTGCTCGTCAAGGTGCCCGCCAAGGCGCGCATGTCGCGGCCGCTCGCACTGCCGCCCGCGCTCGCCGAGACGGACCTCATCCGTCACATGAGCGGGATGGCCGCGCGCAATGCCGACGCGGAATCCTTCAGCTGCTTCCAGGGCGCCGGCTCCTACGATCACTACGTGCCCAGCCCCATCAATCACCTCGTCCTGCGCGGCGAGTTCTTCACGGCGTACACGCCGTACCAGCCGGAAGCGAGCCAGGGCACGCTGCGCACGATCTACGAGTACCAGACGATGATCGCGGAGCTGACCGGCATGGACGTCGCCAACGCGTCGATCTACGACGGCGCCTCCTCGCTCGCCGAAGCCGCGCTCATGGCGCACGCGGTGACGGGGCGCACGGAGGTTGTGCTCGCGCGCGGCGTGAACCCGTTGTATCGCCGCGTCGTCGCCACGTACTGCGAGGGGCCGGGCATCCGCCTGCGCGACGTGCCGGCGCCCGACGGCGTGCTGGATCTGGACGCCGCGCGCAAGCTCGTGAGCGGCAAGACGGCGGCGCTGGTCGTGCAGTCGCCCAACTTCTACGGCTGCCTCGAGGACGTCGCCGCCGCCGCGGAGATCGCGCACGCGGCGGGCGCGCTCCTCGTGGTCGTCACCGATCCCGTGAACCTCGGCGTGCTGCAGGCGCCCGGACGCCTGGGCGCCGATATCGTGGTGGGCGACGGGCAGGGCCTCGGCGTGCCGATGTCCTTCGGCGGGCCCAACCTGGGCGTGTTCGCGGCGAAGAGCGAGCTCGTGCGCCGCATGCCGGGGCGGCTGGTGGGCGCCACCGTCGACCGCGACGGCAAGCGGGGCTTCGTGCTCACGCTGCAGACCCGCGAGCAGCACATCCGGCGCGCGAAGGCGACGTCGAACATCTGCACCAACGTCGCGCTGTGCGCGTTGATGGCGACCATCTACCTGTCCACGGTGGGCAAGGAGGGGCTCGTGAAGGTGGGCGAGCTGTCCACCCGGAAAGCGCATTACGCCGCGGAGCGGCTCACGCAGGTGCCCGGGGTGTCCCTTCGCTTCGCGCAGCCCTTCTTCAAGGAATTTACGCTGCGGCTATCCAAGTCCCCCGACAAGGTGGTGGCCAGGCTCGCCAGGCAGCGCATCCTCCCCGGCGTGCCGCTCAAGCAGTTCGACCGCGCCCTGGGCGACTGCCTGCTGGTGGCGGTGACCGAGAAGCGCACGAAGGCCGAGATCGACGCCTACGCGGGCGCCCTCGCCACGGTGCTCGCATGAGCGACATTGAGGATGGGGGCCCCGACATGGCCCCCATACCCCCAACGCTCGGCAGCGCTCCTCGGGGACGGTAGTCCAGTGAGCGCCTACGACAAGCTCGTCTTCGAGC
>CAYQQT010000505.1:0-3493 GCA_964419375.1 uncultured bacterium | reverse complement strand
CCCAAGCCCCCCGGACGCTCGGCAGCGCCCCGGCAAAGCCGTGGCGCTCCTCGATACCCCCAGGCGCTCGGCAGCACCCCGGCAAAGCCGGGGCGCTCCTCGATATATACTCCGCCTGCCGGTCGAGATTCGTTCACGGGAGTGGGGCATCAACATGCATGACCTGGTGATCCGCGGCGGGACGGTGGTGGATGGCAGCGGCGATCCGCGCCGGGCGGCGGACGTCGCCATTGACGGCGGGATGATCACGACGGTCGGAGCCGTGAGCGGCCAGGGGCGGCGGGAGATCGACGCCCGCGGGCTCATGGTGTCGCCGGGGTTCGTCGACCTCCACACGCACTACGATGCGCAGTACACGTGGGACCCGTACGCCACGAGCAGCATCTGGCACGGCGTCACCACCACCGTGATCGGCAACTGTGGCTTCGCCATCGCGCCCTGCCGGCCCGGCGATCGCGAAACGACGATGCGCACGCTCATGAAGGTCGAGGGCATGTCCTTCGACGCCATGAACGCGGGCATCACCTGGCAGTTCGAAACCTTCCCCGAGTACCTCGATCATCTGGAGCGCTGCAACCCGAGCCTCAACGTGGCGGCGCTTCTCGGGCACTCCAGCCTCCGGCAATGGGTGATGGGCGCCGACGCGCAGCGACGCGCCGCGACCGCCGACGAGGTCGGACGCATGGCGGACCTCGTGCGCGAGGCCATGCGCGCGGGCGCCATCGGCTTCGCGTCGTCCACCGCGGAAGCGCACGTGGGCGACGGCGGCCTGCCGGTGCCGAGCCGGCTGGCGGCGCTCGACGAGATCAAGGCCCTCACGCGGGCGATGGGCGAGAGCGGGCGCGGCCTTTTCGAGATCACCATCGGCAGCGGGACCTCGCTCGACGACCTCGCCGACATCTGGCGCGGCAGCGGGCGGCCCGTGGTGTGGGCCGCCTTTTTCCATCGCGACGACCGCCCGGAGTCCACGCCCATGCGGCTGGCGATCACCGAGGGGTTCGCGCGCGACGGCGTTGAGGTGCGGCCGCAGGTCTCGTGCCGGCCCCTCACGATGGACTTCACGCTGCGCAATCCCTATCCCTTCGAGGGCATGCCGTCCTGGAAGCGGGTGAACGCGCGGCCGGAGTCGGAGCGCCCGCTCGTGTATGCCGACGCCGCCTTCCGCGCCGAGCTGCGCGACGACCTCGCCGCCAAGCGCTTCGCGGTCTTCCGCGGCCGGTGGGATCTCGTGCAGGTGATGAAGGTCGGTAAGGACGAGCACCGCCGTTACCTCGGCAAGAGCATCGCGGACGTCGCGCGCGAGAGCGGGCAGGATCCCGTCGACGCCTGGCTCGACCTCGCGCTGCGCGACGACCTCGAGACGGAGTTCCTCGCCGGCCTCATGAACACGGACGAGGCCGCGGTGGGCGAGCTCATCACGCATCCGCACACGCTCGTGTCCCTCTCCGATGCCGGCGCGCACCTGTCACTGCTGTGCGACGCCGGCTATTCGACGACCTTGCTCGGCAAGTGGGTGCGCGAGCGCGGGCGGCTGTCGCTGGAGGCCGCGGTACGGCGCCTGACCTCCGATCCCGCCCGCGCCTATCGCATCCCGCGCCGCGGGCTGCTGGAGCCGGGCTATCACGCCGACGTCGTCGTCTTCGATGCCGACAAGGTGGCGGCACGGCCGACCGAGTGGGTGCACGACCTGCCCGCCCGGGAGCCGCGCTTCATCGCGCGCGCGGACGGCATCGCGCACAGCATCGTCAACGGGCAGCCCGTGCTCGAGCACGGCGAGATCGTGGAACGCGCGACGGGCGCGCGCCCCGGACGCGTCCTGCGCGAGTTCGACGCCTGAGCGAAGGAGACCGCATGAAGCCGATCACGCTGGGCGACGTCACCATCTCGCGGGTCATCGAGATTGGGCGCTCGTCATACCCCACCGCCGCCATGCTGCCCGACTCGTCGTCGCAGGCCATCGCGCGCCACCTGCCGTGGCTCAAGCCGCACTTCTGGGACGACGCCACCGGCGATCTCGGCTCGCGCATCGGGACCTACGTCGTGCGCACGCTGGCCACGACGATCCTCATCGACACCGGCGTCGGCAATTCCAAGACACGGCGCCACAATCCGGCGTGGCACATGCGTGAAGGACGCTTTCTGACGGACCTCGCCGCCGCCGGCGTCACCCCCGAGCAGGTAGACGTCGTGCTGTGTACCCACCTGCACGTGGACCACGTGGGCTGGAACACGCGCTGGGAGGGCGGCCGCTGGGTGCCGACGTTCCCGAACGCGCGTCACGTCTTCGCCGGCAACGAGTGGGACTTCTGGAAGCACGAGACCGAAGCGGGCCGCGACGAGAACGGCAACATCGCCGACAGCGTCGTCCCCATCGTGGACGCCGGCCTCGCCCTGTTGGTCGACAGCGACTACCGCGTGGACCCGTGGGTCAGCTTCGAACCGTCGCCGGGCCATACGCCCGGGCACGTGTGCGTGCGGCTGCGCACGAGCGCGGGCGAGGCCGTCTTCACCGGCGACCTCATGCACCGCACCGTGCAGGTGGCCGAGCCGCAGTGGTCGAGCCAGTTCTGCCATGACGGCAAGCAGGCTGCGACTACTCGGCGTGAGTTCATTGCGCGCCACGCCGATTCCGGCGTCCTCGTCTTGCCGTCGCACTTCCCGCACCCCGGCTACATCGTTCGAGAGAATGGCGGCCACCGGTTCGTCCGCGCTTCATGAACATCGCCATCATCGGCGCCGGCCGTGTCGGCGCCGCCCTCGGCACGCGCTGGGCCAGGGCCGGCCACCAGGTGATGTATGGCGTGCGCAAGCCAGACGACCCCAAGATCACGTCGCTCCTCGGGGACACGCCAAAGGGGCGTGCCGGCAGCGTCGCCGAGGCGGCGGCCTTCGGCGACGTCGTGGTGCTGGCGACGCCGTGGAGCGCGACGGAAAGCGCCATCCGCGCCGCGGGCAGCCTCGCCGGCAAGGTCGTCGTGGATGTCACCAACCCGCTGAACGAGAATTTCTCGAGCCTGACCGTCGGTCACACATCGTCCGGCGGTGAGATGGTGGCCGCGTGGGCGAGGGGAGCCAAAGTCGTCAAGACGCTGAACTCCACCGGGTCCAATAACATGCTGAATCCCAAGTACGGCAGCGAGACGGTCAGCATGTTCGTCTGTGGCGACGACACGGCCGCCAAGGCGACGGTGTCGGAGCTCGTGAAGGCTCTGGGCTTTGACGTCGTCGACGCAGGGCCGCTCGCGAGCGCGCGCCTGCTCGAGCCCCTCGCCATGCTCTGGATCTCGCTCGCCTACGCCTGGGGCCAGGGCACGGAGATCGCCTTCCGCCTCTTGCGCCGCTGACCGGTCCCGTTGAGCGGCGGCGCTGAGGCGGTGCGTCATTGTCGGCCCCTCATAACGCCGGCCGCTCCAATGGGCTGTTAGACGGCATCGGTTTAGTCTCGCCGGCGCCTCAGCACGGTCAATCGAAAAACGCCCATCAGCACGCCTAG
>CAYQQT010000504.1:0-3497 GCA_964419375.1 uncultured bacterium | reverse complement strand
TCGAGGCCCCCCATCCAATCAAGCCACGAAAGGCGGTATCGGCGGAATTTCGACCTGCTGGGTCCTGACCTCGCGCACTCCGGGGACCGTGCGGGCGACCTCGACGGCGCGGTCGAGGGCGGCGGTGCCTTCGAGGGTGACGACGCCGTCCTTGGCGTCGACCGTGATGCGGTAGCGGCGGGTCTCCGGATGCGTCGCGAGGGAGACCTGCACACGGGAGGCGAGGGCGCGCGAGGCCACCAGGCGGCGGCCGACGTCCGTGGTCTGCAGCTCGGGCCGCCGCACGGCGTGCTCGACCATCTCCACCACGGCGTCGTACTTCAGCATCTCCGTGTTCACGATCATCTCGTAGAGCATGGGGTCGGAGATGTCGACTTCGTAGAGATACCGCATGCGCCCCGACTTCTCCGAGTCGTCGCGGCGCACGAAGTCGGCCGCGGCGCGGTGGCTCGGAGTCTCACCCGTCATCGCGGACACGCGCTGCACCCACGCCTTCACGCGGTGCTCGAAGGGCGCGATCGCGCGCACGCGCAGGACGTGCGGGATCCCGCGCAGCAGCCACTGCCCGCCCCCGCGCAGGAAGATGGCGTCGTCGAGCTCCGCCAGCTCCAGCAGCGTCGTCTGCAGCACGGTGATGTGGTGGCGCGTCTCGGTGTCGAAGCGCTCGAAGATCGTCGGCTTCGACTCGTCGAGATGCGAGAGCTTCTCCTCCGCGAGCCCGTAGCGGCGCACGGCGTCGAGCAGCAACTCCCGGTCGACGTACCGGTAGCCGAGCTTCTGGGCGAGCGCCATGCCGATCTCGGGACCGCCGGCGCCCATTTGGGTCGAGATCACGATGATGGCCATGGCTCACCCCCGCCGATATTTGTCTCTGAGTGCCGTGGGCGCGATGGCGATGCGCTTGCCGCCCACGTCCTCGAGGATATAGACCTCATCCGAGAGCGCTCCGCTCGCGAACACCTCGAAGACCTCGAGGGCCGCTTCCAGGCTGCTGTCGGGCCGCTCCTGCATCAGCGCCTCGACCGCCGCGCAGGCCAGTCTCATGCGACGGCTCCCTCGACAACTCGCATCGTCCGCCTCCTGCGCCTCGAGTGGCGCACAGCCTATCCCACCTGCCGGCTGCGCGCCAACGCCGCTCAGCCCGCGCGACGCTCGACGGACAGCGAAGCGGTCGTGGCCGCGCGCGCGAGCGGGAGCCGGTCGAACGGCGGGACGAACGAGTAGGCCGGCCACGGGCCCGTCGGCACCACCGCCACCCCCGTCGCGCGCGACGCGATAGGCGCGATGCGGGTCAGGAAGGCCGGCAGCTCCGCGCGCGGGACCAGGAACGCGACGGAGGCGGCCACGTTGCCGGCGGTACCCGCGGGCCGGTAGTGCGCGTGCGGCAGCTCCGCGTGCGCGATCAGATGCTCGCCGAGCGCCTTCAGCTCGCGCTCATCGGGGGAGCTTCCGCCGCCTGCGCGGGCCCCCACGTGCTGCGTGACCGAGCAGTCGAGACGCAGCAGCTTGACGGTCATCTCCACGCAGCCCCGGATGAGAGCCAGGCTGGAGTCGATCGCTTCGCGACGGCTGGAAAGCCAGGCGTCGGGGCCGAGGGCGCCGGCGACGGTGGCGTAACGGAAGGGCAGCACGGCGTGGGCATCGAGCGTGGAGGCGACGACGTCATGGTGGATGGCCAGCGTCCTGGGGTTGGGCGCGGGGACGGCGTCCACGGTGGCGGTAATGAGGGAGCGATCGCCGCAGCGCCGGACCGTGACGGCGGCACCACCGACGCCGGAGGCAGGAGCGCGCCACGCGGGCGGCAGGCCCTCGACGAGCGCGTAGAGGTACTCGTCCATCACGATCACCGATGTGCCGCGCAGACGCTGGGGGTGGCACGCTGCCTGTCGAGGCGTCGTCGCATTGCTCCTCCCCGCTGCGCCGGCGAAGCGCTCATCACTGAGGGGTGTTCCGGCGGTGATGGCGGGAAGGGTACGAAGGCCGACGCCGCACGTCAAGAGCGAAGACTGTGCCATAATTCACGTGCTGTGCCGCGGCTGCGTCGCCTTCTCCTCGTGGTCCTCACGGGCGCTCTGCTCGTCCTTCCCACCGGGAGCGTGGCCGCCCCGGCGCCGGCGGGACTGCCGTTGCAGATTCCCGAGCGCACGCGCACGCGGCTGCAGGACATCACCGAGCATCCGACCGTGTCCACACGGGTCGAGAGCGAGCCATTCCCCGGCCGCCTCGACGTGTTCGAGTACCTGCTCGACCATCCCGAGTTCGCCACGCACGTCACGCGCACGCTGAAGCTCGCGCGTTACCGCATCTGGCGGACGGCGGAAGGACTGGCGATCGACGACGGATGGGGCACGGTGGGGACCTTCGAGGTCGTGCACGCCGCGCCCGGTATCCGCGTCATGCACGCGCAGGGCGAGTACCAGCATCGCCTCCTGCCCAACATCCGCGGGCAGGCGGTGGTGTTGGTCGACTATGCCGCGACATCCGGAGCCGACAGCAAGCACGCCATCCAGACGGCCGTCACCGGTTTCGTCAAGCTCGACAGTCGCATCCTCTCCCTTGCCGGCAAGCTGGCGAGCGCAGTGGCGAACGCCAAAGCGGACAGGGAAGGCAAGCAGCTCGTGAAGATGTTCGCGCGCACCACGCGCGCCATCGACGAGGACCCCGCGGGCGTCTACGAGCAGCTGCGCCAGAAGCCGGACGTGCCGCCGCGCGAGCTGGAGCAGTTCCGACGGCTTCTCAAGCTGCCGGTCCCCGCCGCGCCCGCGGCCGCCCGCTGACGTCTCGCGCCTGCTCGGCGAGGGCGCGGTGGAGCCGTGCCTGTGCCTCGGCATGCTCGGGCCGCGTGCGCAGCGTCTCGCGCGCGGCGCTCTCCAGCTCGCTCCACTTGTTCTGCGCCTCCAGCGCCGCCCAGAGATCGCGATGGGCGCGCGCGGCGTCCGGGAACACGCCGAGGGCGACTCGCGCCTGCGCCTCCGCCTCCGCGTACCGCCGCTGGGCGAGCAGCACGGACGCGAGCGCGGTGTGCGCGACCAGGGAGTTGCTCTGCAGCCGGAGCGCCTCGCGATATGCCCGTTCCGCGTCCGCGTAACGCCGTCGCTCGAAGAACATCTCGCCCAGGTCGCAGCGCGCGCGCACGTAGTCGGGCTTGAGCGCGATCGCCGCCCCGAAGGCGGCTTCGGCCTCTTCGTAGCGTCCCTGCCAGTACAGCGACACGCCGAGCCCGCGATGCAACGCGGGATGGTCGTCGCGCACGCGCAGCGCCTCGCGATACGCCGCCTCCGCCTCCGCGTGCCGCCCCTGCCGGCCGAGGCCGAGGGCGAGGTTGCCGCGCGCGCGCACGTGCGAGGGATCGACGCGGATGGCCTCACGCAGCGCCGCTTCGGCCTCCGCATGGCGGCCCTGGCGGCCGAGGGCGACGCCGAGCTCGAACCAGAGATCGCCGACGTCCGGCCGCAGCGCGGCGGCGCGGCGGAGCGCGGCCTCCGACTCGGCATACT
>CAYQQT010000503.1:0-3497 GCA_964419375.1 uncultured bacterium | reverse complement strand
GGTTGAGCTCACCGACGCCTTCGGGGACGCCCGCTTCGACCGCACCGTGGGCGTCGTCGTGCTCACCGGTGCCGGCGACAAGGCTTTCTGCTCGGGAGGCGACCAGAAGGAGCGCGGTGAAGGCGGGTACGCGGCCGACGAGCGTCCGATGGACGTGGAGGCGCTGCACAGCGCCATCCGCCACATCCCCAAGCCGGTCATCGCGATGGTCAACGGCTTCGCCATCGGCGGCGGCCACGTGCTGCACGTGCTGTGCGATCTGTCGATCACCGCCGACACGGCGGTCTTCGGCCAGACGGGGCCGCGCGTGGGCAGCGTGGATGCCGGCCACGGCACCGGCTTCCTGGCGCGCGCCGTCGGCGAGAAGAAGGCGCGGGAGATCTGGTACATGTGCCGGCAGTACTCCGCGCAGGACGCGCTCGCGATGGGCCTCGTCAACAAGGTCGTCCCTCTCAAGGACCTGCGCGCGGAAGTCGAGCAGTGGTGCGCCGAGCTGCTGGACAAGAGCCCCACCGCGCTCGCCCTCGCCAAGCAGTCGTTCAACATCGACTCCGAGCAGCGCGCGGGCGTGGCCCAGTTCGCGCACACCGCGCTGAACCTCTACTACCAGACCGACGAGGCGATGGAAGGCCGCAACGCCTTCGTGGAGAAGCGCCCCGTCGACTTCAAGAAGTTCCGCACGTGACGGTGGGGCTGCCCCAGGAAGTAGTGCGCGTTACGACGCCGCGGCAGGCGCCGACATGATGCGGGAGAGCTCTCGGCTCGTTGCGCCGAGGGCGAGTAATGACCGGATGAGACAAGACCGTTGGCCGAAGAATTTACGCCACGTAGGACAGCGTCTCCCATAGAATCGCTCGGGCCCTATGAGCGTTTCTGGCGGCACCGCCGGCGTCGTCGCGCGCTACTTCCGCTTCGCCGAGCGGTCCACGGACCTCGCCACCGAGGTGCGGGCGGGCGTGACCACCTTCATGGTGATGGCCTACATCATCTTCGTGAACCCGGTCGTGCTCGGCTACGTGGGCGTGCCCGGGCTCGAGGGTAAGGGGCTGCCGTTCGCCGCCACGCTCACGGTCACCTGCCTCACGGCCGGCCTGCTGTCCATCGCGATGGGCCTCTTCAGCAACTACCCACTCGCGATGGCGCCCGGCATGGGGCTGAACGCGGTGGTGGCCTTCGAGCTGGTGGGCGGGCACGGGCTCACGTGGCCGCAGGCGATGACGATCGTGTTCTTCGAGGGCGTGATCATCACCGTGCTCGTGCTGACCCGGTTCCGGCAGGCGATGATGGACGCGGTGCCTGACGGGCTCAAGCGGGCCATCGGCGTCGGCATCGGGCTCTTCATCGCCTTCATCGGCTTCTACACGTCGGGCTTCGTGGTGAAGCCGGACAAGAGCTCGCTGCCGGTCGCGCTCGGATCGCTGAGCGGGGTGCCCATGGCCGTGTTCATGGTGGGCTTCATGCTCACGGCGTGGCTCATGGCGCGCCGGGTGGGTGGCGCGCTGCTCTTCGGCATCCTCGGCACCACGGTGCTCGCCATCGTGCTCAACGGCGTCTTCGCGGACTGGAAGGGCTTCGCCACCGCGGGGGCCGCGCAGCTTCCCGTGGCCATCGTGCAGGCGCCGGACTTCTCGACCTTCGGCCGCCTCGACTTCGGCGTGGTGGCCCGCCTCGGACTCGTGGCCGCCGTCCTCGTCACCTTTTCCCTCATGCTCACCGACTTCTTCGACACCATGGGTACGCTCATCGCCGTCGGCAGCAAGGGGGGTCTCCTGGACGGCGGCCGCCTGCCCGGCTCTGACCGGGTGCTGCTCGTGGATTCGGTGGGCGCCCTCGTGGGCGGTCTGGCGAACAGCAGCAGCAACACCACGTACATCGAGAGCGCGGCGGGCGTGGCCGAGGGCGGGCGCACGGGCCTCGTCGCCGTCGTCACGGGCCTGCTCTTCCTCGTCGCCATGTGGTTCTCGCCGCTCGCGAGCGTCATTCCCGCGCAGGCGACGGGGCCCGCTCTCATCATCGTCGGCTTCTACATGATGAGCCTGGCGCGCGACATCCGCTGGGACGACTATGAAGAGGCGATTCCCGCGTTCGTGACGATGCTCGTCATGCCTTTCACTTGGTCCATCACCAACGGTATCGGGGCCGGCTTCGTGACCTACTCGCTCATCAAGCTCCTGAGCGGCAAGGGCCGCCGCCTGCACTGGATGGTCTACCTGGCGTCGGCGGCGTTCGTGGTCTACTTCGCGGTGCCCGCCATCGAAGCGCGGCTGCGCTGACGCTGCGCGCCTCGCCCGGCGCCCGCTCCGTCGCGGCGACGTTCGTCACCCTGGGGCTGACGTACGGCATCTGGTATGCCTACGCGGTCTTCCTCGTGGCGCTGCTGAAAGAGTTCGGCTGGAGCCGGTCCCTGCTCGCGGGCGCCTTCTCCGTGTTCACGCTCGTGCACGGCCTTGCCTGCTTTCCCATCGGATGGTTCTCGGACCGCTTCGGACCTCGCCGCCTCGTGCTCGCCGGCGGCGCGCTGCTCGCGGGCGCGCTCGTGCTGAACGGCTTCGTGTCGCGCCCGTGGCATCTCTACGTCACCTTCGGCGTGCTCACGGGGCTCGGCGTCGCGATGGCGGGCTGGGTGCCCGCCGTGATCATCGTGCAGCGCTGGTTTCCGCGGCGCGTCGGCACCGCGCTCGGGCTCACCTCGGCCGGCATCGGCGTGGGCATCTTCCTCGTGGTGCCCTTCTGCCAGTACCTTATCGATCTCGTGGGCTGGCGCACGGCCTTCCACGTGATGGCGGGCGTCACCGCGCTGTGGATCGTGCCGTCGACACTCCTCCTGGTGAGCGATCCTCCGCGCCTGGCGCCGGCGCCGGCGGGCGCGGACGGCGCCGGCGGCGACGCGACGCTGCGCTCGGCGATGGCCTCGCCGCGCTTCTGGATGCTGGCCCTCTGCCAGGCGAGCGGCGGGTTCGTGAACCAGATGCTGCTCGTCCACCAGGTCGCGTTTTTCGTGGACCACGGCATCGCCGCCATCACGGCCGCCTCCGTCGTGGGCGTGGTGGGCCTCGGCAGCATCCTCGGTAAGGCGGGCGGCGGCTGGGCCTCCGACACCTTCGGGCGCGAGGCGACGTACACCTTCGGCTTCGCGCTCGTCGCCGCCAGCATCGGCACCCTCGGTCTCGTGGCGCTCAGCGGCAATCCCGCGTGGGCCTACGTCTACGGCGCCCTCGTCGGCGTCGGCTACGCGGTGACGGCGCCCTTGATGCCGGCCGTGCTCAGCGACATCTACCGCGGCCGCCATTTCGGCTCCATCTTCGGCGCGCTCCAGGTGGCCAACTCCTTCGGCGGCTCCAGCGGTCCGTGGGTGGCAGGGCTGATCTTCGACTCCACTGGCAGCTATGCCATCCCGTTCAGCCTCGCCGTGGTGGCGGCGACCATCTCCACCACGCTGCTGTGGGTGGTGGCGCCCCGGCGCCACCGTCGAACGGGTCCTTGACGCGTTGCGCCAC
>CAYQQT010000502.1:0-3516 GCA_964419375.1 uncultured bacterium | reverse complement strand
GGCTGGTGGAGGCGCTACCGAAGAGCCCGATCGGGAAGATCTTGAGGAAGGAGCTGCGCGCGCGCGTCGAGTGACCAGTGACGCCGGGGGCCGGCGCGTGCGCGCCGGCCCCGCGACATCCGGCTGCTACGCGACCCGTTCGCCGTCGTCGTCGTCCGTGAGCTCGTCGACCCTGTCGCTCACCTTGTCCTTCACGGCGCCCACGGCATCGCCGACCTGTTCCTTCGCCTTGCCGAAGCCCTCACGCAGCGAGCCCTTGCCCCGCTCGGCTTCGCCCTCGGCCTCCAGATCAGGATCGTTGAGAATCTCGCCCGCCTTGTCCTTGATGTAGCCCTTGGCTTTCTCGGCCTTGCCCTGCATCTCGTCTCGGTTCATCACAGACCCTCCCAGCGCGTGCGCGAGCGCCGCGCTTTTGGGCACATGTTTTCTGCAAGGTGGAGGCCATCGGAGCGGATGCCAACGCGCGGAGCCCGGTGTACGATTTCGCCATGCCACCCCGAGACAGCTTCAGCGAGTTCGAAGCGACGTCGCTCTTCTGTCCGCGCTGCCGACGCGCGACGCCCACGCGCAAGAAGCTGCTGCTCGTGCTGCCGAGTGGCAACAAATACGATTACGTGTGCGCGGAGTGCGGAGAAGCCGTCGGTGGAAAAACTGATAATGATCCGCGCGACTTTTTTGGCACGGCCCCCGCACGTCCTAAGCGCTGATTTTTTCGGGCGTGCCGTTTCGCGCCGTCACCGCTCTGACACATGGAGTGGTAGAAGTTTTCGCAACCACCAACGAGGGGTTGAATAGGCTGCAATCGCGTGCTACGGTGCGCTCACTTCATTCCATTCATTCATTCGTTCCTCGGAAACGCCACAACGGCGAAGCGGCGACACTCAAGGAGGAACCATGAACCACAGCAAGCTGCTCGCGATCCTGACGCTCGGCGTTGCGGTCGTCTTCGGGGGCCTGGGGCTCACGCGTCACATGATCGCCACGGCGGGCGAGGTGGACGCCCAGCGTCTCAATCGCTCCATCCTGGAATACATCGCGGAGCGGAATCCGAAGGCGCCCATCCGGGTCTTCAAGCACTTCCCCGAGACGCTGGTGGCGGAAGCGCAGCGCTCCAATCTCGATCACTGTCTCGTGCTCGCACAGGCGGAGGTCGAATCCGAGTTCAAGCATGACGCCGTGGGCGCCGCCGGCGAGATCGGTCTCTTCCAGATCCTTCCCAGCACCGCCGCCATCATCGAGCCCCTGGTCGGGCCCTTCAAGCGCCCCGCCCCCGCCAAGAACCAGCCGCGCGATCTCGGTGATCTCGCAGATCCCAACGTGAGCGCGAAGTTCGCGTTGGCGTACCTGCGCGACATCATGACCCGCAAGCCCAACGTCCGCGACGCGCTCACCGAATACAACGGTGGTCCCAACGGGCGGCATCCCCACTACTACCGCATGGTGATGGGCACCTACGTCGAAGTCCTCGAGCACGCCGAGCTCCAATGCCGCTTCCGCGAGATGCCCAAGCAACCCCCGCTCCTCACAACCTTCGTGACCCGCAGCTAGCAGCTGCTGAAAAACCGCCGGGCGCTCAAAAATGCCCAGATCCTAGGCGGCGAGGAGCTCGCGACTGAGACGTAGGCCGCCTACGTCTCAGGGAGCGAGCGACGAGCCAACGACGGAGATGGGCGTTTTTCAGCGCCCGGCTGCAAGCGGGAAGAATCGGCCGCGTGCGGTAGCTACCACGCGGCCGATTTCGAATTCTTCGAGACTGCCTTCCACGTCGACGTACCGGCCGTGGTCCGCCACGAGGCGGCCGCGGCCGAGCAGCGGCGTCTCCGCGGGCACGGGCTTGACGTAGCGCACGGTGAGCTCGCCGGTGACCGAGGGGCGCCCGGTGGCGCGCACCACGGCGCCGCCGAGAATCTCGTCGAGATACGCGGCCACGATGCCGCCGTGCACGGCGCCGGGCGGTCCCTCGTACACGCGGGGCACGAGCACCGGAGACGCCACCCCTTCCTCCGTCTTGAAGCAGCGCACGTACAGGCCGCTGGGATGCCCGGGCCCGCAGCCGAAGCAGTAATGGAACGCGTCCGGACGCGTCGCGGAGCGCACCTCCTCCAGGTTCTCGAAGAACTTCCCGAACTCGGCCGGCACGTCGCTCACGACGGCCTGGACGCCCCCGGCACACCCTCGATTGCGCGCGCGAGGGCGAGGTCGTGCGAGGTGACGCCGCCGTCGTGATGTGTCCACAGCCGCAGCGTCACGTCCTTGAAGTCGTGGAGCGCGATGTCCGGATGGTGATTGGCCCGCTCGGCGACGGCGGCCACCGCGTTGACGAAGACCATCGCTTCCGTGAAATCCTTGAAGCGGTAGCTCTTCGTGATCGCGGTGCCCTCGCGGCTCCAGCCCGCCAGCTGCCGCAGCCCTTCCGTGATCGCCTCGTCGTCGAGCCGGCTCATGCGCGCGCGAACTTCTGCAGGGAGCGGATCTCCCGTGGCGGACTCTCCTTGCTGCCGCGCGCGGTGTAGGCCACCTCCGCCACGTAGAGATCCCCGTGCGAGTCAGTGGCCACGCCGTGCGGCGCCACGAACTGGCCCGGCTTCTCGCCCCCCACCCGGTCCCCTACGCGGCTGATGAGCTCGCCCTTGATGGACAGGATCGACACGCGGTTGCCGATGTTCGGCGTCGCCGCGTTGACGGCGAGGTCGCTGCCCAGCTCGCCCACGAAGAAGATGTCGCCCTGACGGGCGTCGGCAGCGAGACCGCAGGGCCGGTGCAGGTTGTTCCACTGGCCGAGGTACTGACCGGTGCCGTCGAAGATCTGGATGCGGTGGTTCTCGCGGTCGGCGACGTACACGAGCCCGGCGGCGTCGGTGGCGATGTTGTGGGGCACGTTGAAGCAGCCGGGATCGGTGCCGGGCTCGCCCCACGACGAGATGTGCCGGCCCTTGGGATCGAATTTGTGCACGCGGCAGTTGCCGTAGCCGTCCGAGATGTAGACGTCGCCGGTACGCGGGCAGAGCGCCACGTGCGTGGGGCGGTTGAACGGCTTGCCGCCGTACAGCGTGGAGGGCTTGTCGGGGTCGCCGATGGTGAGGAGCAGCTTACCCTCCGGCGTGAACTGTCGAATGGTGTGGTGCAGGTCGTCGGTGAGCCACAGCGAGCCGTCGGGCCCGATGGTGATGCCGTGCGCGCGGCGGAAGACCCCCTCGCCCCACGAGCGCAGGAACGTGCCCTCGCGGTCGAAGACGATCACCGGGTGCTTGCCGCGATTGAACACGTACACGTTGTCGTTGGCGTCCACGGCGACGCTCGTCGCCTCCACGAACGCATATCCCTCGGGCAATCGCCCCCACCCCTCGACCGGACGGTAATTCATCGTGGCCTCCCTCTCCATTGCGAAACGAGGACGCCGCCTATACTGCCACGGCCCGGCGGTAAGATGACGGCCATGCTGTGTACGGCCTGTCGCGCGGAGAACCGGGACGGCGTCAAGTTCTGCGAGGAGTGCGGGGCGTCGCTCGAGCGTGC
>CAYQQT010000501.1:0-3527 GCA_964419375.1 uncultured bacterium | reverse complement strand
GCCCCGCCCGCAGCAGGATGCTCACTCCCGGCCAGGCCGCCGGCTCCCTCGACGGCTGCCGACTCTCGGCTGCGCGCCGCGGGCCCGCGGACACGTAGCCCGCGCGTCACGAGCCCGCGGAGCCGGGCCCACACGCCCACGAGTCCCTCGGGCACGAAGAGGATGCCCAGCAGCAGGACGCTGCCCAGCACCAGGTTGCGGGCCGTCTCCACCACGCGCAGCGCCTCCGGAAGCACGCCGAACACGAGGGCGCCCACCACGGGACCGGCGAGCGTCCCCGTGCCGCCGCCGATGACCATGATGAACACGAGGCCGATGTAGTGGAACGACAGTACGGTCGGGCTCACGAAGCCGATGTAGTGCGCGTAGAGCGCGCCGCCGAGCCCGGCCAGGAGGCCGCTCAGGGCGAACGCGGCCATCTTGTAGCGCAGCGGGAAGATGCCGAGGCTCGCGGCCAGCGCCTCGTTCTCGCGCAGGGCGATCCACGCGGCACCGATTGGTGATCGCAGCACGCGGTCCAGCACCGCGATCGCAAGGGCGAGCAGGACCACGAGGAGCACGTGCAGCCGGGCGTCCGCGCCGAGACCGAAGCCGGCGCCCGCCAGCGAGGGTGCCAGCGGCGGGATCGCGGTGACGCCCATCGGGCCCCGCGTGAGCCCCACCCAGTTCCCGGCGACGACGTAGATCACGCGGGCGAACGCAAAGGTGACGATGCCGAAGTAGATCCCGCGCAGGCGGAAGCTCGGATAACCGACTCCCAGCGCGATCAGCGCCGTGACGACGGGCGCCGTCGCGACGGCGAGCCACACCGGCCATCCGGCCCGCACGGCGAGGAGCGCCGACGCGTAGGCGCCGACGCCGAAGAAGACGGGATGGCCGAAGGCGTGCTGGCCCGCGTAGCCGAAGATGACGTTCAGGCCCAGCGCCGCGAACGCGAAGATCAGCGCCACCAGGAGCACGTGGCGCGCGTACGGGCTGGTGACGGCAGCGGGGAGCAGCATCAGCAGGACGAGGCCCACGCCCCACCGGGCCACCCTAGGCACGCCGCCGTCCCCAGCTCGCCAGCCCCTCGGGGCGGATCATGAGGATCAGGATCAGCGTCCCGAACGAGACGACGTCCGTCCAGCCCGTGGACACGAAGCCCGCCGTGAGGCCCTCCGCCACGCCCAGGATCAGGCCCGCGACGAAGACGCCGGCCACGCTGCCCATGCCGCCCATGATCACGAGGGCGAAGCCCTTGAGCAGCGGCAGCTCTCCCATGGTCGGGTACACGGAGAACATGGCGCCCAGCAGCACGCCGGCGGCGCCGGAGAGCGCCGCCCCGAGCGCGAAGGCGAGGCTGTGCATCCGCCCGGCGTCGATGCCCATGAGCAGCGCCGCCTCCCGGTCCCGCGCCAGCGCGCGCATGGCCAGGCCCACGCGCGTCCAGCGCAGGAGCGCGGCGAAGCCGGCCACCATCGCCATGGCGAACAAGAAGATGACGATCCGCTGCGTGGTCAGGAAGATGGGGCCCAGGACGATCGGCGCTGACGAGAACGGCGTCGGGATCTCGCGCGGCTCGGGCGTCCATAGTATTTGCGCGACATCTTGAAGAATCATCGACGCGGCGAAGGTGGCCAGGAACACCGTGAAGAACGGCCGCCCGCGCAGGGGCCGGACGGCGACGCGCTCGAGGGCGACGCCGGCCGCGGCGGTGAGCAGCATCGCCACGGCGATCGACGTGAAGTAGTCGATCCCCAGCAGGGCGATCGCGAACCAGCTCGCGTAGCCGCCGAGCATGTACAGCTCGCCCTGGGCCATATTGATCACGTCGAGGATGCCGAGGATCACCATGAGCCCGAGGGCCATCACGGCATAGATGGCGCCCACCAGGCAGCCGTTGACGACGAGCTGCAGCGCCAGCTCGAGCATGCGACCGGCGCGGCCGCTACTTCACGAGGTGATAGGCGCCGTTCCGGAACTGGAGCACGTGGGCCGGGACGCGGGCGTCGCCCCGGTCGTCGAACTTGATCACGCCCTGGGGCGCCGGCCACTCCAGCTTCGCGAGCGCGGCGCGGATGGCGTCGCCGTCGGCGCCGGGCCCCGCCGTCTTCAGCGCGGCGGTGGCGACCATGGCCGCCGTCCAGCCGAGCGCGGCCGAGTCGTCGGGCGCCTCGTTGTGGAGCTTGCGGTACGCCTCCACGAACTTCTTCGACGCCGGATCGTCGGCCACGGGCGGCCAGGAGATCGAGAGGTAGGCGCCCTCGAGCTGCGGGCCGGCGCGCTCGACGAGCTTCGCGTTGTAGAAGTTCACGCTGCCGAACAGCGGCTTCTTGATCCCCAGCTCCGTCATCTGCTTGAGGACGGTGACGCTGGCCGGGAACCGGACGTCGAGGTACAGGCTGTCGGGGTTGAGCGACTTCATCTTGAGGAGGGCGGGGCTGAAGTCCGCCTGCTCACGCTCGTAGTAGTCGGCGAAGACCACCTTGGGGCCGCCCAGCTTCTCGAGCGCCGCCGTCAGCGACTTGATGGCCCCGCGGCCGTAGTCGTCGTTCGGCGCCAGCATCGCGATGCTCTTGTTGCCCGGGACGCCCGCCATCACCTTCGCGAGCCCCGCGGCGAGGAAGTCGGTGTTGGTGCAGGTGCGGAAGTGATACGGGTTGCCCTGCTCCACGACGGCCGGCGCGAACCCGTAGCCCGTGATCTGCGGCATCTTCGCGGCCTTCGTCGTGGCCTGCACCGCGATGTTTACCGTGCTCGGCAAGTCGATGTCGACGATATCGACCCGGTCTTGCTCGATGAAGCGCTTGGCGACCGCCACCGCCTCGGACGGCACGCCCTTGTGGTCGCGCTCGACCAGCTCGAGCTTGCGCCCGCCCCCGACGCCACCCTCCGCGTTGACGGTCGCCACGGCCGCCCGCATCCCCTTCAGGTACTGGCCGCTGAGGAACGCCATCGGTCCGGTCAGACCCAGACCGATGCCGAGCTTGGCCGCCGCCGGTTGCGCAGGCGAGGGACCGATGGTGAACGCGAGGAGGAGGGCTGCCGTGAGGGCTGCACCGAGCATCCGCTTCATTGCGAGGCTCCTTTTGAGGATGATGATGAGCGCATCATAGTAGGAACCGCCCCGAGGAGCGGACTATTCAAACGCCGGCCACTGTGACAGATTTACGCGGGAGGAGGGCGACCATGTCCAGCCAGTCAGGGCTCTCGCACGTGTACGTCGGCGCCGCGCGGTGGGTGGGAGCAACGCTGGGAGGCCTCTTCAGGCAGACGGTGGGTCAGGACGGATGGGAGCTGCTCCGCAAGGGGCTCCCCGAGCCGACCGAGGTGCAGGCGATCACCGTGCACCCCGAAAACCCCGACGTCGTCTTCGTCGGCACTCAGGACGGCCCGTATCGGACCACGAACCGCGGCGAGAGCTGGGAACGGCTGGCCTTCCCCGACGAGGGAAGGCAGGTCTGGTCGATCCTCGTCCATCCGCGCGACCGCCGGGTCCTCTACGCCGGCACGTCCCCGGTGGGCATCTACCGAAGCGAGGACGGCGG
>CAYQQT010000500.1:0-3532 GCA_964419375.1 uncultured bacterium | reverse complement strand
GCCGCGTAGTTCTTCTCGTCCTCGATCGTGCCGTCGTAGAGGATGTGGTAGATCTCGTTTTTGGTCCCGTTGTTGCTGTCGCCCACCTCCGCCACCAGCACCTCCACCTCGAAGGGCTTCACGTCCTGGGTGAAGATGTTGCCCAGCGCCTGGGAATACGCGTTGGCGAGGGCCTTGGCGGTCACGTCGCCGCGGCTGTAGGAGTAGCCCTTGATGTCGGCATGGCGGATACCGACGATGCGGAGATTCTCGAACTCGTTGTACTTGCCCACTCCCGCGAACGCGATGCGGTCGTAGATCTCGGAGACCTTGTGGAGCAGGGTGGACGGGTTCTCGGCCACAAGCAGGATGCCGTCCTTGTACTCGAGGGTCACGATGGACCGGCCGCGCGCGATGCCCTTGCGGGCATACTCGGCCTTGTCCTTCATCATCTGCTCGGGGCTGACGTAGTAGGGCAGCGGCATGGCTAGCTCCCGGTCCCGTGCAGGGTGCGGTCGGAGAGGATCGCCTCGCAGGTGCGCTTCACTTCGTCCTCGGGGACGTCACCGAAGCCGCTGCGGGTGATGGTCTTCACGGTGGGGAAGATCCCGCGCACGAGGTCGGGACCGCCCGTGCCCACGTCTTCGTCGGCGGCATCGATGAGCGCCTCCAGGGCCACGCGCAGCGCCTCGTCGCGCCCCATGTCGCGCTTCCACAGCTTCTTGAGGGAGTCGCGGGCGTCCTTGGAGCCGCTGCCCTGGGCGTCGTAGTTGGTCTCCTCGTAGCGGCCGCCCGTGATGTCGTACTTGAAGAGACGGCCGAGGCCGGCCTTTTCGTCGAAGCCGGCGAAGATCGGCACCACCGCCAGCCCCTGCATGGCGGCGGGCAGGTTCATGCGGATCATCTGCCCGAGCTTGTTGGCCTTGCCCTCGATGGAGAGGTTGTCGCCCTCCACTTTCTCGTAGTGCTCGAGCTCCGTCTGGAAGAGCTTCGCCATCTCCATGGCGGGGCCCGCCGCCCCCGCGATGCCGACGCCCGAGAGGTCGTCCGACTTGAAGATCTTCTCGATGCGGCGGCTGGCCACCTGGTAGCCGGCGGTGGCCTGGCGGTCGCCCGCCATGATCACGCCGTCGCGGTACCGCATCGCGAGCACGGTGGTGCCGTGCGGGATGTCCGCGCGCACGTCGCCCGCGGCCGTGGGCGTGCCGAGCAGGTGCGGCGAGGCCCGGCGGAGCAGGTCCACGAAGCTGGGGCTGCGGTCGGCGATCAGGTGCTGCCAGCGCTCGTCGTTCATCGGTCTCGCTTTCCGTATAAGCTCACATCCCGCTGGAGCGGGAGATGTTGCGCAAAAGGTCGGCGGCGGTGGGCGACTCCGTGAGGAGCTGCCGGACGTGGGCTTCGGTCCCGCGCAGGGGCTCGAGCATGAAGATCTTCTTCAGCGGTCCTTCCTTGAGGTCGAAGATCACCGAGTCCCAGCTCGCGGACACGATCTCGTCCGCGTAGCGCTGCAGGCACATGCCGCGGAAGTACGCGCGCGTGTCCTTGGGCGGATCGTAGATGGCCTTGGAGATCTCGTCGTCCGTCACCAGGCGTTCCACCGCCTCCGCCTCCTCGAGCTTGGAGTAGAGCCCTTTGCCGGGGCGGATGTCGTGGTACTGGAGGTCGATCATCTGCACGCGCGAGTCGTTCCACTCGAGGTTGTGCTTGTCGATGTAGTTGGCGATGAGCTGGTGCTTGATGACCCAGTCCAGCTCGCGCCCGAGCTGCATGGGGTCCTCGGCCAGCTTGTCGAGCGTGAGCTCCCAGCGCGCCATGATGTCGTTCACCCACGGATCGTGCTCGCGGTCGCGGTAGTACTTGTGCGCGTAGGCGAGGAACTCGCGCTGGTGGTCCACCGCGCTGATGGTGCGCCCGTCTTTCAGCTTGATGGTGTCGCGGCAGGTGAGGTCGCGCGAGACCTTGCGGAAGGCGGCCACGGGCCCGTCCACGGAGAGGTCGCGGTCGATGAAGTCGTCCTCCACCATGCTGAGCACGATGGCCATGGTGCCCATCTTGAGCCAGGTGGAGATCTCGCTCATGTTGGCGTCGCCCACGATCACGTGCAGGCGCCGGTACTTCTCCGGATCCGCGTGGGGCTCGTCGCGGGTGTTGACGATGGGCCGCGAGTGCATGGTCTCCAGCCCCACTTCCGTCTCCAGGAAGTCGGCGCGCTGGGAGATCTGGTAGTCGCACGGCTCCGCGTTGTTCTCGTAGCCGACCTTGCCCGCGCCCGTGAAGACCTGGCGGGTCACGAAGAACGGCATCATGAACTGCACGATGCGCGCGAAGGGCACCTTGCGGTCCATGAGGTAGTTCTCGTGCGTGCCGTACGAGTTGCCTTTATTATCGGTGTTGTTCTTGTAGATCAGGATGCGCTGCTCGGGCGGCGACACCGCCTCCGCCCGTTGCCTCGACAGGTTCAGGATTCTTTCTCCTGCCCTGTCCCAAATCACCGTGTCTCTCGGATTCAGCGTCTCCGGGCTGGAGTACTCCGGGTGCGCATGGTCCACGTAGAAACGCGCGCCGTTGGAGAGGATGAGGTTGATGAGGCGCGACTCTTCCTTCGACGTGCCTTCCTTCTCCTCCATGTACTCGAAGCCGCGCGCGTCCCGCAGCGGGCTCTCGGCCTCGTAGTCCCACCGCACGCGCGAGGAGCGGTACGTCTCGTACGAGTTGATCAGCAAGAGCGAGGACAGGATCGGGTTGAAGTCCGGCTGGTTCTTGACGGTGATCCCGTACTCGGTCTCGATGCCCATCACCTTGGGGATTGCCATGAAGCTCCTCGTTAGGAAGAAGAAGCCCCGGCCCTGGAGAGGCGCCGGGGGAAAATGGGGGGGACCGTCCAGCCCCCCCCCATTGTCCAACAGGCAGCCCGCCCCGCGTTCAAGCTACACGAGAGTCGGGCGCCCCTGTCTCTAGAGGTACTGGCCGGTGTTCACCACGCGTTCGACGTTGCGCTGCTTTTCCTTCGTCTCGCCCATGAGCGGCTTCACGTAGACGATGCGCTCACCCTTCTTGCCGGCGATCTTCGCCCAATCGTCCGGGTTCGTGGTGTTCGGCAGGTCTTCGTTCTCCTTGAACTCCTCGCGCACCGCGCGCATGAGGTCATCCGACTGGATGCCCTTCTCGCCCTGGCCGATATAGCGCTTGAGCGCCAGCTTCTTGGCGCGCCGTACGATGGATTCGATCATCGCCCCCGACGAGAAATCCTTGAAGTACAGGACCTCCTTGTCGCCGTTGGCGTAGGTGACCTCGAGGAAGCGGTTCTCTTCGCTGAGGCTGTACATCGCCTCGATCGTCTGCGTGATCATGACGTCGATCGCCGCCTGCGTGTCGCCGCGGTGCGCCCGCTTCTCCGACTCCGCGATCGGGATGTCCGTCGTCAGGTACTTGTTGAAGATGTCCTTGGCCGCCGCCTGGTCCGGCCGCTCGATCTTGATCTTCACGTCCAGCCGGCCCGGGCGCAGGATCGCCGGATCGATGAGATCCTGGCGGTTGGAGGCGCCGATGACGA
>CAYQQT010000499.1:0-3533 GCA_964419375.1 uncultured bacterium | reverse complement strand
GCATCATTCCCCACGACCCGGCACTGCCGGTGGGCGTGGCCAACGGCGTGGACGAGGTGCGTCGCGGGGTCCGTACGATGGTCCGGGCCGGCGCCGACGTCATCAAGTGCGCGACGACGGGCGGCGCGAGCTCGCGCGCCGGGCACGGTCCCAAGGACCAGGCGTTCGATCCGGACGAGATGAAGGCACTCTGCGACGAAGCGCACGCGCTCGGCCGCAAGGTGATGTGCCACGCGCTCGGCGGCGCGGGGCTCCGCATCGCGCTCGAGGCCGGCGCCGATTCGATCGAGCACGGCTGCTACCTCGACGAGGATCCCGAGCTGATCCCGATGATGGCGGAGCGCGGCGTGTTCTTCGTGCCGACGCTCACCGTGTACACCTACCACAGCGAGTCGAAGGCCCCGCACGTCAAGGAGCGGGCGCGCGCGCTCCGCGAGCACCATGTCGAGAGCATTCGGCGCGCGATGGCGAAGGGCGTGAAAGTCGTCGCGGGCACCGATGCCGGCGGCCACGGCCATCCGCCGAACGCGGCGGAGCTGCAGTATCTCGTCGAGGCGGGTCTCACGCCGATGCAGGCGATCCAGGCGGCCACGGGCGTCGCCGCGGAGTGCCTCGGCGCCGAGCACGAGCTCGGCACGCTGGTGAAGGGCAAGCGCGCCGACCTCATCGTGGTCGACGGTGACCCGCTCGCCGACGTGCGCATGCTTCAGGATATCAAGCGCATCCGGGTCGTCGTGAAGGACGGGAAGGTGGAGTTCCGCCGCTAGCCCGGATTATTCCTGAGCGGAGATTGGCTTCGGGGTGCGAGGACCACGTGGATGGTGGCCGAGTCGGTCCGAGGGTGGCTGGGCTCCATCGACACGCCTTGTGCGGTTCTGGTGAGTGGGAAACGGGTCCCTGCACCCCGAAGCCAATCTCCGCTCATGAATAATCCGGGCTAGGCCGCGAGCAGTCGCCCGTAGCCCGCGACGCGCGACTCGACCCCCGCCACGCGCAGCGCCTGCCACAACGCCGCCGTCTGGCCGGTGACCACCGGCTTGCCGAGCTCGTCCTCCAGGCGCTGCACGATCCCCGCCGTCGGCAGCCCGGTGCCGCTGATCAGGAGCGCTTCGGCCGCGCGCATGTCGGTGCCACGCCCGAGCTCGTACGCGCGGGCTTCCGTCTCGTCGTAGATGTTGGTCACGCCCTCGAGGCGACGGTGCGCGGTTACCAGAAGTCCGGCCGCCTTCCAGTAGGTCGCGCCGAGGGCTTCGACGGCTTCGGAATATGGCGTGGCGAGGGCGATCCGGCGCACGCCGAGGTGCGCGAAGGCGGCGAGGATCGCGCGCGAGGCGGTGAGGGCCGGACAGCCCGCTTGCTTGGCGATGCGGTCGATCAACGCCGGCTCCTTCGCGAAGCCCGTCGCGTAGCTGACCGACGTGTGCGCGAGCACGACCACGGCCGGCTGCACCGCCGCCAGAGTGGGGAGGACGGTCGGGATCGACGCGAGGTAGCCGAGGAGCCGGTGCTCCATGCCCGCATGGGCGCCGGGAGTGCCTTCCGGCGACTCGAGGCGGGCGAAGTGCACGGTCACCGACGGCGGCGCCATCCGGTAGAACTCCGGCTCCACCGTCGGGTTGCCGGCGGGCACGAGAACGCCGATGCGCGGGGCCCTGGTCATGGGTCGTCGCCCTCCGGGGAGCAGTGTGCCGTAAGATGGGGGCCCTGCGTAGGGGAGGCGTTCCATCAGACTGAAGGGGAAGGTCGCCATCGTGACGGGCGGGGCGAGCGGGATGGGACGGAGCGAGGCCACGATCTTCTCGCGGGAGGGCGCGCGCGTCCTGGTGGCCGACGTCCTCGAGAAGGAAGGCCAGGAAGTCGCCAAGTCCATCGGCGACGCGGCGCGGTTCATGAAGCTCGACGTCACGAGCGAGCCCGACTGGCAAGCGCTGGTGGCGGCGGCGGAGCGTGAGTTCGGCAAGGTCGACATCCTCGTCAACAACGCGGGGATCAGCGGCACCTACACCTCCGATCTCGCGAGCACGGAAGCATGGGATCGCGTGATGGACATCAACGCCAAGGGCGCCTTCCTCGGCATGAAGCACGCGGTCCCCGCCCTGAAGCGCGCGGGCGGCGGCGCCATTGTCAACATCTCCTCCATCTCCGGCTTCGCCGGCCAGCTCGGTGTGCACATGGCGTACAACGCCTCCAAGGGCGCGGTGCGGATCATGACGAAGGCGGCGGCCGTGCAGTGGGCGCGCGACAACATCCGCGTGAACTCCGTGCATCCCGGGTTCATGCCGCCCATGCGCACGTCGGTCGGCTCCGCGAAGCCGGAGTGGCGCGAGAAGGTCCTCGCCACCGTCCCCATGCGGCGCGAGGGCAGGGTGGAAGAGGTCGCGCACGCCGTGCTGTTCCTGGCCTCCGACGAAGCCTCGTACATCACCGGCACCGAGCTGGTGGTGGACGGCGGGTTCCTGGCCGTGTGATGCGGCACGTCGGGCTCTTCCTCGAGGAGCTGCGCGAGGGCGCCACCGACGGTGAGTTCTTCCAGGAGCTGCTGCAGACGGTGGATGCCGCCGAGGCGTGGGGTCTCGACGGCATCTGGCTCGGCGAGATCCACTTCCTGCCGACGCGCTCGATCCTCTGCTCGCCGCTCGTCGTCGCCGGCGCCATCGCCTCCCGCACGCGGCGCATGTGCGTCGGCACGGCCGTGCACGTGATCCCGCTCCGCCACCCGCTCGGCGTCGCCGAAGACGTGGCGACGCTCGACCATTTGAGCGGCGGGCGCTTCGAGTTGGGCATCGGCCGCAGCGGCTCGCCGCGCTCCTACAACGCGCTCGGCATCCCGTACGAGGAGAGCCAGGGGCGCCTCCTCGAGGGGCTCGAGGTGATGCGCGAGGCGTGGAAGGGCAAGCCGTTCAGCTTTCACGGCAAGTACTACCACGTCGACAACGCGGTCATCGGGCCGCGCCCGCTCCAGCAGCCGCATCCACCGGTGCGCATCGCCGCCCTGAACCCCGCGTCGTTCACGCGCGCTGCTGCGCTCGGCCTCCACATCTTCGTCGGCCTCCGGGGCACCGACATCTCCGTGCTGCGCGGGTACATCGAGAGCTACCAGGCGGCGTGGAGCGCGGCCGGTCACCGCGGGGAGGGCAGCGTCTACCTGCGCATTCCGCTGTACGCGGCGGCGACCGACGCGGCGGCGGTCGACGAGTCGCGCGACTCCATCATCTATTACTTCCGGCGGCAGTCGGAGCTCGCGCGGACGGGGACAGGCAGCGGGACGACGACGACCGGTCAGCGCCTCGCGCAGGCCGATGAGCTCGCGGTCCTGTCGCACGAGCACATCCTGCGCGAGCGCGTCGTGGTCGGGCGCGCCGACACGCTCGTGAAGCGCCTGCGGCAGCTTCGCGCTGACCTGCACCTCGACGGCGTCATCGTCGAGCCGAACCCGGGCGGCATGATCCCGATCGAGAACATGATGCGCAGCCTCCGTATCCTCGCCGAGGACATCGCGCCCGCGCTCCGGTGACGGTTCCTTCGCGCGCGCG
>CAYQQT010000498.1:1351-3535 GCA_964419375.1 uncultured bacterium | reverse complement strand
CCCCAACGCCACCCGTCGCCCCGCGCGCCCGCCGCTCATGAATAATCCTCACTAGCCGCATGTACGGAAAGACGGCCGTCGACTTCCCGCAGCGCGTCGTGTGCCTGACCGCCGAGACGGCCGAGATCGCGTTTCTGCTCGGCGCCGGCGAGCGCGTGGTGGGCGTGCCGGGGACCGCGCGCCGTCCCGAGGCGGCGCGGGACAAGGCGAAGGTGGGCGGCTTCACGACCTTCCGCGCCGACAAGATCCTGGCCCTCGAGCCCGATCTCGTCCTCGCTTTCTCCGATCTGCAGCGTGACATCGTGGGCGAGCTCATCAGCGCCGGCATCACCGTGCTCTGCACCAACCAGCGCTCCGTCGACGACGTCCTGCGCGCGGTTCTGCTGATCGGCGGGGCCCTGGGCGCGCAGGAGCAGGCGCGCGCGCTCATCCAGGACATGCGCGACGAGATCAAGCAGGTGCGCGAGTACTCCTCCGTGTGGCCGGACCACCCGCGCGTCTACTTCGAGGAGTGGATGGACCCGCTCATCGCCGGCATCCGGTGGGTGTCGGAGCTGATCGAGATGGCGGGCGGCCGCGACATCTTCGTCGAGCTCCGCGAGCAGCCCAATGCGCCGGGCAGGGTGGTGACGCCGGATGAGGTCGCGCGACGTAATCCCGACATCATCCTCGCCTCGTGGTGCGGCAAGCCCGTGGACACCGCCGCCATCGCCGCCCGCCCCGGCTGGCAGGAGGTGGCCGCCGTGAAAGCCGGCCGCATCCACGAGATTGAAGGTGAGGACATCCTGTCCCCCGGCCCGTCGTTGCTCGTGGGGCTGCGGCGGATCCACGACATCGTGCAGGAGTACCAGAACAGGTGACGCCAAACTTCATCGCCTGTTCTCGCTGCAGGACCGAGAATCCTCCACACGCGAAGTTCTGCCTGGAATGCGCGGCTCCGCTGGCGGCCCGCTGCGCCAGCTGCGGAACCCAGCTCCCCGCCTCCGCGAAGTTCTGTCTGGAATGCGCGCATCCGGTCGGCGTGGCCACCGCCGGCGCGCCTCGCTTCGTGGCGCCCGACTCGTACACCCCCAAGCATCTCGCCGACAGGATCCTCACCTCCAGGAGCAGCCTGGAAGGTGAGCGCAAGCAGGTGACAGTGCTGTTCGCGGACCTCAAGGGGTCCATGGAGCTGCTCGCGGAGCGCGACCCCGAGGAAGCGCGGAAGCTCCTCGATCCCGTCCTCGATTACATGATGGAGGCCGTTCACCGCTACGAAGGCACCGTGAACCAGGTCATGGGCGACGGGATCATGGCGCTCTTCGGCGCCCCCCTCGCCCACGAGGACCACGCTGTACGCGCGTGTTACGCCGCGCTGCGGATGCAGGAGGCCCTGCGCCGCTACACGGTGGAGCTGCGGCGCACGCAGGGGGTCGAGGTCCAGATCCGCGTCGGCGTGAACTCGGGCGAGGTCGTCGTGCGGTCGATCGGAAGCGATCTGCGCATGGACTACTCGGCGGTCGGCCAGACGACGCACCTGGCGGCGCGCATGGAGCAGCTCGCCACCCCCGGCAGCATCCGGCTCACCGGTGCCACGCTGCGCCTGGCCGAGGGCTGGATCCAGGTGAAGCCGCTGGGGTCGATACCCGTGAAGGGGTTGAGCGAGCCCGTCGACGTCTACGAGATGATCGGCGCCGGTGCCGTCCGCACGCGCCTTCAGGCCTCGGCCGCGCGCGGCCTCACCCGCTTCGTCGGCCGGGATACCGAGATGGATCAGCTCCGGGCCGCCGTCGATCAGGTGCAGCACGGCCACGGCCAGACGGTGGCGGTCGTCGGCGAGCCCGGCGTCGGCAAGTCCCGGCTGTTCTACGAGTTCATCCATTCGCACCGCACGCACGGCTGGCTCGTCCTCGAAAGCGTCTCCGTGTCCTACGGCAAGGCTGCCGCCTTCATGCCGCTCATCGACCTCCTGAAGAACTACTTCAAGATCGACGACCGGGACGACACGCGCTCGGTGCGGGCCAAGGTCGCCGGCACCATGCTGACCCTCGACGAAGGGCTGAAGGAATACGTGCCGCCGGTGCTCTGGCTGCTCAACGCGCTTGCCGAGGATCAGGCGTTTCTTTCGCTCGAGCCCGCCCAGCGGCGACAGCGCGCGCTGGAAGCCAGCCGCCGGCTCGTGCTGCGGGAGAGCCGCGTGCAGCC
>CAYQQT010000498.1:0-1251 GCA_964419375.1 uncultured bacterium | reverse complement strand
CGACGGAAACGCTGACGGCGGCACTTGACACGCGCATCGCCATCGGTCCCGCGCTCGTCGCGGTCCATGGCGGCGTGTCCCTGGAAGTGGAGACCTCGTACACGCGCGCGCGCGAGCTCGTCGATCGCCTCGGGGACACGTCCCGCCGCTTTCCCGTGCTGTGGGGACTCTGGTTTGTCAACTACAACCGCGGCGAATACCCGGCGGCCCGGGACGCCGGGGAGCGGCTGCTCGAGGCGGCCCGGAGCGGCGACGACACCGGCCACCTTGTGGAGGCGCACCACGCGCTCTGGGCCACGCTCACGGCAATGGGCCGGCCCGCGGACGCGGTCGTTCACGCCGAGCACGGTGTCGCCCTGTACGACGTCGAGCAGCATTCCGCGCAGGCGCTGGTGTACGGGGGTCACGACCCCGGCGTCTGCTGCCGGTACCAGATGGCTGCAAACCGCTGGCTGCTCGGCCATCCCGATCGCGCCCTCGCCGGCATCCAGGACGGCCTCCGTCTCGCCGAACGGCTCCAGCATCCGCTGACACAAACGATCGCCTATTGGTTTGCGTCATGGGTGGCTCACCAGCGGGGTGACCGAGAAGGCACCGTGGTGGCGGCCGAGCGGCTGTTGTCGCTGGTGCGAGAGCACCAGTTCACGGGGTACGACGCCGCCATCGTCCTGCTGCCGGCCGCGCGCGGCGATCACCTCGATCGGCAGGCGCTGGCCGACCTGCATCGCCAGCTCGTGGGGGTGCGCGGAGCCGCCTGGCGGCACTTGCTCTGCCTCTGCGTGCTCGCTGATCTCTACGCCGTTGCGGGACTCGCCGACGAAGGCCTGCTGGTGCTGGGCTCGATCGCCGACCGGCACCGCGACACCATCTTCGCGCCCGAGCTGCATCGCCTCGAGGGCGAGCTGCTCCTGCGACGGTCCCCGCCTGACGAGGAAGCCGCCCATCGGTGCTTCCGCCGCTCGATGGACCTGGCTCGCGAGCGTGGCGAGAAGTCGCTCGAGCTGCGCGCGGCGACGAGCCTCGCCCGCCTCCTTCAGCGGCGGGGCCTGCGCGAAGACGCCCGGCATACGCTTGCCGACATCTACGGCTGGTTCACAGAGGGCTTCGACACCGCGGATCTGCGAACCGCAAAGGCGCTCCTGGCCGAGCTCGACTGACACACCTTCTTCCTGGCCTCGATACAATGGTGGGTGGCCCCCGAAAAACTTGGGGTGGGGTGGGGGGCGCGTTAGGATTGGACGCTCCGACAGA
>CAYQQT010000497.1:0-3556 GCA_964419375.1 uncultured bacterium | reverse complement strand
GCCACCGCCGACCGCCTGGCGGGATCGCTGGCCGCCACCGCGGTGGCCGTGCTGCACGGCGCCGCCCTCGTGCGCACGCACGATGTGGCGGAGACGGTGGACGCGGTGCGGGTGGCGGAGCGCCTGCGGCGGGAGGCGGGGCCGTGAACGGCGCGCTCGCCACCTTCCGCTGGCGCGACGCGCTCGACATCCTGCTCGTCGCCGTCATCGTGTACCGCGTGCTCGTGATGTTCAAGGGCACGCGCGCCGTGCAGATGGCGATCGGCCTCGGCGCCCTCGTGGCCGCCTCCGTGCTCGCCCAGACGCTCGAGCTGCACGGTCTGCAGTTCATCCTCGACAGCCTGTGGTCGCTGTGGGTGGTCGTGCTCGTCGTGCTCTTTCAGCCGGAGCTTCGCCGCGCGCTGGCGTGGGTGGGGCAGGGGCGGGCGCTGTCGTCGGTGTTCGGGGCCTCGCGCCGCGAGCACGCGCAGGTGGTGGACGAGGTGGCGAGCGTGGCGGAGACCCTCGCCATCCGGCGCATCGGCGCTCTCATGGTGCTGGAGCGGGCGACGGGCCTGCGGCAGTATGCCGAGCTCGGGGTGCCGCTGGACGCCATCGTCTCCGCCGACCTGCTGTCCACGATCTTTCTGCCGTACTCGCCGCTCCACGACGGCGCGGTGTTCATCCGGTCCACGCGTATCGTGGCCGCGGGCTGCTTCCTGCCGTTGTCGCGCAGCTTGCAGGCGGGGCGCGCCCTCGGCACGCGCCACCGCGCCGCCCTCGGCATCTCGGAGGAGACGGACGCGGTGGCGGTGACGGTGTCCGAGGAGACGGGCGTGATCTCCGTCGCCGTCGACGGGCGCATCGATCCCGTCGCCGACACGCAGGCGCTGCGCCGCCGCTTGCACGGGCTCGTGGGCACCGCGGCCGCCACGGCGTCGCCACGCACAATCCTACGGACCGTCATGCGCCTGCGGCCCCGGCCCCACGAGGAGGCGTGATGCTGCGCGCGCTCGTGTCGAACTGGGAGGTCAAGGTCCTCTCTCTCGCGCTGGCGCTGGTGGTGTGGTTCTTCGTGGTGAGCGCCGAGCGCAGCCAGATCACGATGGTGGCCCACGTGGAGTACGTGGGCCTCGCCGCGGGCAACGTCCTCGTGGGCGAGCGGCGCGACAGCGTCGACCTCGAGGTGGAGGCCACGCGCTGGGCGGCGGCGCGCCTCACGCCCGCGGGCGTCCGCCTGCGCGTGGATCTCGCCAACCTGCCCGAGGGCGAGAGCACGGTGCGCCTGTCGCGCGAGGTGGTGGAAGTGCCACCGGGTGTGCGCGTGACCCGGATCTCGCCCGCGTGGCTGCGCGTCGGCCTCGCGGCGGCGGTGACGCGGCCGGTGCGCGTGGTGCCGCACGTGCGCGGCACGCCCGCGGAAGGCTACACGATGCGCCGGATGGCCGTCGATCCGCCCACTGTCCAGCTCAAGGGGCCGCGGTCTACAATCAACGTTTGGGACACGGTCGACACCGACCCCGTGGACATCGCGGGGAGACGGCAGACGGTCACGCAGACCGTGCCGCTCGTGTTGCCGGATGCTGTCTTTCCCATCACGGAACGCACGGTGGTCGTCACCGTCGATATACGACCGGAGGAGTCGATGCGCAAGCCCGCGGAGTCGCGTAAGTGAGCCGTCTCTTCGGTACCGACGGCATTCGTGGCGTCGCCAATGAGGAGCCGCTCACGCCGGAGCTGGCGTACCGGGTCGGCCGCGCGCTGGTGGCCACGCTCACCGCCGAGGACGGCGTGGGGCCCGCGCGTCTGGTCATCGGCCGCGACACACGCCGCTCGGGCCAGCTGCTGGAGTCGGCCATGGTTGCGGGCCTGCTGTCGGCGGGCGCGGACTGCTACGCGGTGGGCGTGCTGCCCACGCCCGGCATCGCGCTCCTCACGCGCGCCCTCGACACCCACGGCGGCATCGTGCTCTCCGCCTCGCACAATCCCTTCGAGGACAACGGCATCAAGCTCTTCTCCTCGGCGGGCACGAAGCTGCCGGATGCCTGGGAGGACCAGATCGAAGCGCGCCTGAACGGCCCCGACGAAGCGCCCCGGGCGCGGGGGGCCGCCATCGGGCGGCTGGTCACGTACGATCGCGCCGAGAAGTACTACGTGGACTTCCTGTGCCGCTGCTTTCCGCTCGACCTCGCCGGCATGACGATCGCCATCGATTGCGCCAACGGCGCCACCTCGCGCGTGGCGCCCAGCGTGTTCCGCCGCCTCGGCGCGCGCGTGATGGCGATCGGCGCCACCCCCAACGGCACCAACATCAACGCGGGCGGCGGCGCGCTCTTCCCGGAGAACCTCGTGCGCAAGCTGCGGGCGGCGGGCGCCGACCTCGGCTTCGCCTTCGACGGCGACGGTGACCGCCTCATCTCCGTCGATCACCTCGGCGAGATCCGCGACGGCGACTACGCGCTCGCCATCGCGGGCCGGCACATGGCCGCGCGCGAGCGACTCAAGGGCAACATCGTCGTCACCACGGTGATGGCCAATCTCGGCCTCGACGAGGCGCTGCAGGCGGCGGGCATCCGCGTGCTGAAGACGCAGGTGGGCGACCGCTACGTGCACGAGGAGATGCAGCGCACGGGCGCCAACCTCGGGGGCGAGCAGTCGGGCCATCTGCTCTTCCCGGACTACAGCCCCACCGGCGACGGGATCCTCTCCGCCCTCGCGCTGCTGAGCGTGGTGCGGGAGACGGGCGAGCCGCTCGCCGCCCTCGCCAACTGCATGCGCAAGTTCCCGCAGGTGCTCGTCAACGTGCCCGTGATCCAGAAGCCGCCCCTCACGTCCCTCACGGACGTCATGGAGCGCGCGAGCGCCTTCGAGAAGGAGATGGACGGCAGCGGGCGCGTGCTGCTGCGCTACTCGGGCACGGAGTCCCTCGCGCGCGTGATGATCGAGGGCACCGACGCGGGGCGCATCAAGGCGATGGCCAACGAGCTGGCGGCGCTCATCCGCGGCGCCATCGGCGGCTGAGATGGCGGTGCGCGGCATCGGCGTCGACCTCGTCAAGATCCCCCGCATGCGCGAGGTCATCGCCCGCTGGGAGGAGCGCTTCCTGCGGCGGGTCTTCACCGAGGGCGAGATTGCCTACTGCCGCGCGCGGCGCGATCCCGTGCCGCACTTCGCCGCCCGCTTCGCGGCCAAGGAAGCAGGGATGAAAGCGCTCGGCACGGGGTTGCGCCTGGGCGTGAAGTGGCGGGAGCTCGAGGTCTGCCGCGAGCGCGGTGAGGCGCCCACGCTCGTGCTTCACGGCCGCTCGCACGAGCTGTCGCTGGCGCGCGGGGGCCGCCGCATGCTGCTGGCGCTCACCCACGAAGGCGAGTACGCGCTGGCGCAGGCGATGCTCGTCGACGATGAGCCGGCTGCCCCGATTCATTCTCGCCCTCGTTAGCGTGGCGATTGCCTTAGATGGGGGCCTCGACGGCCCCCAATCCCCCCACGCTCGGCAGCGCGATCGATTTACATGGGGGGCCGCGACGGCCCCCCAATCCCCCCACGCTCGGCAGCGCCCCGGCAAAGCCGTGGCGCT
>CAYQQT010000496.1:0-3557 GCA_964419375.1 uncultured bacterium | reverse complement strand
TGGCGAGGATGCCGAGGCCGCCGCCGTTGGTCGCGACGACGACGCGCGCGCCGCGCGGCCGCCGTCCCGCCACCAGCACGCGCGCGACGTCGAAGAGATCTTCGAGCGTATTTACGCGCAGGGCGCCTGCCTGGCGGACAGCGGCGTCGAAGGCGTCGTCCGATCCCGCGAGCGCGCCCGTGTGCGAGGCGACCGCGCGCGCGCCCTCCGCTGATCGACCCGTCTTCAGCAGCACGCACGGCTTCTTCGCCGCCGCCCGGCCCAGCGCCTCGAAGAACGCGCGGCCGTCGGCCACGCCCTCGAGGTAGCCGAGGATGACGCGTGTCTCGTCGTCGTCCGCGAGGGCGGCGAGGACGTCCGTCTCCGTGACGTCGGCCTGGTTGCCGAGGCTGGCGAAGAGCGAGAAGCCGAGCGGACGCTCGCGCGACCAGTCGAGGATGGCGGTCAGCACCGCGCCCGAGTGCGACACGAAGCCGAGCCCGCCCGCGCGCGGCATGCCGGGCGCGAACGTGAGGTTGAGGCCGGCGGCGGGTCGGATCCATCCCAGGCAGTTCGGGCCCAGCACGCGCAGCGGCTGCCCGGCGAGCCACGCGCGAAGCTTCGCCTCGCGCTCGCGGCCTTCCACGCCGGACTCCCGGAAGCCAGCGCTGATGACGATGGCGGCGGTGATGCCGCGCGCCACGCACTGCTCGAGTACCGGCTGCACGGCGTCGGCGGGCACCGCGACCACGGCGAGATCGATCGGCTCCTGCACGTCGAGAAGTGAGCGTTTCGCGGCCAGTCCCTGCACGGTCGCGCGCGTGGCGTTCACGGCGACGATGCGGCCGGTGAATCCGCCCGCGCGCAGGTTGGCGAGCACGCTGCCGCCCACCTTCGAGGGATTGTCGGAGGCACCAACGACCGCCACCGCACGCGGATGGAAGAAAACGTCCAGCGAGGCGGTCACGCGGTGGCCTATGCCAACGGGCCGAGCGTCTGCCTGACGAGCTCGGTGAAGGCGGCCACCGAGAACGGCTTGGCCAGGTAGCCGGTGGCGCCAACGTGGGCGGCCGCCTGGCGACCTCGCTCCGATGGCTGTCCGGTGATCACGATGGACGGAATCGGCTTCGCGCGCCGCTGTGCGGCACGGACGACGTCGAGGCCGTTGCCGTCGGGCAGCCCCACGTCGGAGATGACGAGCGCGAGCGGGCCCTGCGCGAGGGCGGCGAGGGCGGCGGCGCACGAGTCGACGGTCACCACGCGGTAGCCGAGGCGCCGCAGGAGCCGCTCGCACGTGGCCGCGAGATCGCGCTCGTCGTCCACGAGCAGGATCACGTCCGCCGGGATTACGTCCGGGGGCACGAGGGCCATGTGGGCGCCAGGCGGCGGGCGAGGCGGAGCAGCGTGTCCACCGCGGTCCACGGATCTTCCACGTCGGTGTGAATGGTCAGATCCGGACGAAGCGCGTACTCGTAGCCGATGACCACCTCGGGCGCTGCGGTGACGGTCGCGTCCGCGCCGCCGTGGCCGGCCAGGCGCCAGCGCACCGCCCGCTCGCGCGTGCTGCACACCGCTTCCGGGCAGACAAGCTGGACTTCGGCGAAGCGCGGGATGAGCGCGCGCGCCCGCTCGCGCCATGCGCGCCGCGGGGCGGTGGCGTCCACGATCACCGGCACGCCGGCCTCGCTCAGGTGCATGGCCGCGTACGCGAGCGCAAGGTGCGCGATCTCGTCATCGCGCGCCGTGGCGGGAGCACCGCCGGCCACGGCGGCACGGGCGGCGTGCAGGTCGAGGACTTGAACGGCGATGCCCTGCGCCTTCAACTGTTCGACGACGCCCCAGGCCAGCGTGGTCTTGCCGCTGCCCGGCAGCCCGGTCACCCACATGACCCACGTCGGCGTGCCGGAGAGCGCGGCGGCCCCCACCGGAAAGCGGCGCGCGAGGCCCGCCACGGCGTCCGCCGCCTCGTCGACCGGCTGCCGCACGGTATCGATGACGAGCTCGGGGGCACGCGCGCGCTCGTAGTCCACGTCCACGCCGGGCACGGTGGCGCCCGGGCGGCCGGCCCCCGCGTAAATGCCGGTGGGAGCGTGGCCCTGCGGCCGCGTCGCTTCGCGCTCGCGGCAGACGTCCATCGGGCACTCGAGCTGGACCTCGGCGAAATGGTGGATGGTGGCACGCGCGAGGTCGCGCCACTCTCGCCGGTGGGCGGTGGCGTCGATGATCACCGGCACCCCCGCGTCGACAAGCCTGGCCGCGACGTACACGAGGGCGCGGTACACGCGTGTCCGCTCCACGTCGTTGTACGTCGGATGTGGCGTGAGCACGCGGCGCATCGCATCCATCTCCAGCAGCGCCACCGGCCGGCCGTCCGCACCCAGCCGCTCGACAGCCGCGCGCGCGATGACCGACTTGCCGCTGCCGGGCAGGCCCGTGATCCAGATGGCCCAGCTCATCGCGCCACTCCGCAGATCCACGAGAGGTCGGCGGGGTCGAAGCGCGTGGCGTCGGCCATGCAGCGGGCGAAGTGCAGCAGCTCGGCGCGCGTGTCGCCCGCCAGGTTGGGATACCAGCGCGGGTGCGCGAGCACGAGGGCCCGGAAGGCGAAGAACGGGGGCAGCGTCTCCAGCAGCTCGTAGTCGTGGCTGGCTTCCAGATACGTCGCGAGGAACGTCTGGAACAGCGTGCGGAACAGTTCGGCCACCCCGCGCTCGGCGCCGCCCGCCGCGCGCCGGATGCCGAAGAACAGGTAGTTCACCGCGAGGGCGGCCACGTCGTCCGCCGGCTCGCCCCACTCGCCGCGGCTGCGATCGAGGACGGAGAACTCCGTGCCGTCGCTGAAGAGGATGTTCCACGGGTGAAAGTCGCCGTGCACGCGCGCGCAGCGGTGCGCGCGGTCGCGCAGCCTCCATCGCCACGTCACGAAGGCGTGCTCGAGCACTTCGCACGCCTCCGGCGGCAGCGGCGTCCAGCGATGCGGCAGGCTATCGAGGATTCCCATCACGCACTCGCCGTGGCCGACGAGCTCGCGAATGCGCCGGGCGTAGATGGCGGGGTCGTCGTGCTTCATCGCGTGCGCGTCCGCCAGGTAGCGCGCCAGCGCCTGCGCGCGCAGCACGTCGAGGTCGGTGAGCGTGCCCGTGAGCAGGCGGTCGAGGTCGAGCCAGTACAGGTGCCCGTCCGCCTTTTCGACGAGCTGAAAGAACTCCGTGGCGTCACCGGCGGACACGAGCGCGCCCGAGCTGCGCACCATGCCGACGTCGAGACTCCTCACGTGGCGCGGAAAGGCGTTGTACGCGGCGTGGCCGTAGAGCGCCTGCCACGCGCGATCGGCGGGATAGTCGTGGCCGAAGCCGGCGGCCGGGCGCGTGCGCGAGACGACGAAGGTGCGGGGCCGGCCCGCGACCTCGCACAGCACTTCGAAGGGCGCACCGTAGCCGAACCCTTTGGGATCCGAGAGGCCGTCGGTGGCGCCGAGCGCCCGCACGCCCTGCACGGCCACCGGCTCGCCGAGTAGCGAGGTCAGGTATTCGGCGAGCGCGGTGACACTGATGCGTGCCGCTTCCATCGCCATGGCT
>CAYQQT010000495.1:0-3559 GCA_964419375.1 uncultured bacterium | reverse complement strand
GCCGCTTCCGCGGCGCCGTGTCGGCCGGCCGCTCGAACAGCAGCGCCTCCGTGGTGCGCACGATGGCGTCGGCGTGGAAGCGACGGACCATGGGGTCGCCGTTGAGGACATTATTGATTGCGGTCAGGATCATCCCCTGGTGGTGCGCCATGAACGACCGGACGATGCCGTGCGTCGTGCCGGGGTCGAGCCGCGACGTCGTGAAGTCCACGGCCTCGTAGAGCCCGTAGTGCCCCATGAGCCCCAGGTCATCCAGGCGGCCGAGATTCGCCATCACCGCCTGCGGCGCGAACGGCAGCGCGAGCAGCGACGCATAGGGCGCAACGACGACGTCGTCCTCCAGTGCGCGCTTGAACCCGAGGTCGGGGACGCCGAAGGCGCGGTACTGGTAGCTGCGGTGGGCGTCGAGCCGGTAGTACCCCGACTCCGACATGCCCCACGGAACGCCACGCCGGCCGGCATACGCGATCTGGGTCCCGACGGCGGCCGCACACGCTCGCCCCATCAGGCCATCCGGCGCCTCGCGCAGGAGCAGCGTCGGCATCAGGTACTCGAACATCGTGCCGTTCCAGGACAGGAGCGTGGTGGCGCCGTCCACGCGGGCGAGGGGGCGGCCGAGCTGGAGCCAGTGCTCCTCCGGGACGTCGCCCTTCGCGATGGCGACGAAGCTCGCGAGCCGCGCCTCGGAGGCGAGGAGGTCGTAGTGGTACGGGTCGCCTCGGTCCGCGGTGACGTCGTGGCCGATGTAGAAGAGGCGCCGTCCCTCGTCGTAGAGGAAGGCGAAGTCCATCGCCTCGACGAGCGTGGCGGTGCGCGCCACGAGCGAGTCCAGCGTGGAGAGCGTGGTCCGCGCCGTCTCTTCTGCCCGCGCGATCGCCGCCTGGAGGCGCTGGGCCCACGCTCGGATATCGCGCAGACCAGCCACGTCGCCGGGGAGGGCGTCGAGCTGCTTCTCAAGCTGCGACAGGGCAACGCTCACAGACTCGCAGGCCGAGGGCAGCTCAGCGAGCGGGGTATCGCCGGGCAAGCATCGCTCGAACGCCGCCAACACCTCCGCCAGCTTGTCGGGGACCGGGCCGCCGGCGAGGACGGGCGGCTGCGCGGCCGGCGCCTCCCACGGCAGGCAGAGCTCGATGTCGCGCCACATGGCCTCGAGGTGCTGCGGCACCTCGGCGGACCAGATGCGGAGCTCGGCAAGCAGATCCGGGTCGATGCCCTCGCGGCCCTCGGCAACCGCCGAGAGGAGGGCCTGGTCGAGCTCGGTGCCACCGCGCTCGAGGAGGCGCGCGATGGCGGGCCCCCACGCCCGCCGCTGCCCCTTCAGCGCAATCGCCTCCGCGCGCATCTTCTCGACGCACGTGCCCAGCGCGGCGAACCGTGGGACATCGTGCCGCCGAGCGCGGCGCTCGATGACGTCGAGCAGGACGTCGAGCGTGTCGACCAGTCCCTGCCAGCGCATGGGCCCGACGACGGGTGCCTCGACGAGATCGCGGCACCCCTGCTTCACGACGAGGAGACACGAGGCGAGGTTTCCGCTGTCGACCGTAGAGACATAACGGGGCGACAGCGGCGCCAGATCGCGCGTGTCGTACCAGTTGTAGAAGTGGCCGCGGTAACGCTCCATCCGCTCGAGCGTCTCGACCGTGTTCCGCAAGCGCGCGATGACGGACAACACGCCCGCATGGCCGAGATCGTGAGCGGACAGGGTCGCCAGCTGCAGGAGGCCGATGTTGGTCGGCGAGGTCCGCCTGGCGACCTCCCCCCGTGGCTCCTCCTGGAAGTGATCGGGCGGGAGCCACTGATCGTCAGGACCGACGAACGTGTCGAAGAAGAGCCAGGTCCGGCGCGCGAGCAAGCGCAGGCGGCGCACGTCCCTCTCCGTCAACGCCGGCGCGCGCTGGCGCCGAGGCCGGCTGACGATGGTGGCGATCGCGGGCGCAAGCAACCAGAGGGCCGCGAGCGGCAGCGCGGCCGGGAGCGCTTCGGGGCGATACGCGGTGAGCAGCGTCACCGTCCCCACCGCCGCTGCCGGCGCCGCGACCATCTCGCGCCAGAGCGGCCGGCGTGCGACGGCACCCGCGAGCGCCCTTTCCGTCTGCGCTGCCGTCGTCCACTGCAGGAGCCGGCGACCGGTCCGCAGACGGACGAGCGTCCTCACGATGGCGTCGCCGAGCACGAGCGCGTGATGAGGAAGGAAGGCGATGTGCAGGATCCAGAGCGCCGACGCCGGGCGGAGTCGGAGTGTCACGCCGCGAACCGCGGGTGGCAGGGTCGAGAACCGGTGCGCCGAGAGCAGACCCCCCATCGCCTCGGTGAGCAGGGGGGCCGCCAGCACGAGGACGGCCATCACGCTCCAGAGGGCGGGCACCGGGAAGGCGAGCCAGGCCAGCATCAGGAAGCCGACCAGCGTCGGAGGGAGCAGGGTGCGCCGGAGGTTGTCGGCGATCTTCCAGCGCGAGAGGAGCGACAGTCGGTTCGGCGCTCGTCCCCCGTCCGCGAGCGGGACGCGGCGGCCCAGCCAGGGGAGCAGCTGCCAGTCTCCCCGCGCCCAGCGATGCAGACGCCGCCAGTAGCTGCGGTAGTCAACCGGATAGTGCTCGAAGAGCACGACGTCCGTGACCAGCGCCGCTCTGGCGTGGATCCCCTCGAACAAATCGTGACTGAGCACCGCGTTCTCGGGCACCCGCCCGTGCAGGCTCTTCTCGAACGCCGCGGGGTCGTAGATCCCCTTGCCGGCGTAGATCCCCTCCCCGAAGAGGTCCTGGTACACGTCCGAGGCCGCCCGGGCGTAGAGATCGAGGCCGGGGTCTCCCGCGAAGAGGCGGGAGAACGAGGAGGCCGCCGCGCCGAAGGGCGTCACCTCGGTGCGTGGCTGCAAGATCGAGTAGCCGGCCCGCACGCGACCGGTTTCCGGATCGAGCTCGGCCTGGTTGAGCGGATGCGCCAGGGTGGCGACCAGGCGGCGGGCCGCATCGCGGGGGAGCTCGGTGTCCGCATCGAGCGTGATCACGAACCGGATCGTCGGAAGGACGCCCGGATCGCCCACGTGCCCGACGAAGCTGGTCTCCCGATCGCGGGCGAGCAGGCGGTTGAACTCGACGATCTGCCCGCGCTTGCGCTCCCAGGCCATCCAGCAATTCTCGCCGGCATTCCACAGCCGCTTTCGATGCAACAGGTGAAAGGGGCCGGTATCGCCGTGTCCGTACCTCGCGTTGAGCGCGCGGACGCCCTCCTCGACCCGCCGAATCAGCTCGACGTCCCCCGGCATCGATTCCTCGGGGGCGTCGGCCGGGGAAACCAGGAGCGCGAGATGGAGGTTCGCGTCGGCGTTGGCGAGCCAGTGAATCTCGAGCCGTGAGAGCAGCGGCGACACGTCGTCGTCCGGCGCGAGGATCACGTGCACGACGATCATGGTCCGGCAGTCGGCGGGAAGGCCTTCCTGAAAGTTCATCTTGGGCAGGACGCGCACCGGCAGGCTGAGCGTCACGAGGCGGTTCACGACGCTGACAGCGACGGTCGCGGCGGAGACGAGGGCCAGCAGCACCCCGGCGACGACGAC
>CAYQQT010000494.1:0-3577 GCA_964419375.1 uncultured bacterium | reverse complement strand
TTCGTCGACGTCGATCCGAAGACGTACAATCTCGACCCCGCCGCCGTGGCCCGCGCCATCACGCCTCGCACGCGGGCGATCGTGGCCGTGCACCTGCACGGACTCGCCGCCGACATGGACGCCCTCACCGCGCTCGCCGAGCCGGCGCAGATCGTCCTCATCGAGGATGCAGCGCAGGCGCACGGCGCGCGCTACCAGGGACGCGCCGTGGGCACCCTGGGGGCGATGGCCGCCTTCAGCCTCAATTCGACGAAGAACCTGCCCGCGGGGGAGGGGGGCCTCTTCGTGACGGACCACGCCGATCTCTACGCGCGCGCCGCGCGGACACGCTTCGATGGTCTGGCGGCGCCCGAGCATTGGGAAGCGGAGCGGCCGCTCGACGCGGAAGCAGACGGCCTGTCGACGGTGACGGGGTGGATGTACCTGCCCGGCGAGCTCACGTGCGCGATCGCCCGCTCCCAGCTCGAGCGACTCGGCGTGACCACCGAGCGATCGCAACGCAACGCCGAGCGACTCAGCGCCCGCCTGCGCGTGCTGCCCGGCGTGGAGCCGCCGCACGTCCCGCCCGACCGCACCCACGTCTTCCATAAGTACCGCGTGCGGCTGGACCCGGTGGCGGCCGGCATCGCGCTCTCCCCGCGGGTGCTCCGTGACCGCACGCTGCAGGCGCTGCGTGCGGAAGATGTCGAAGCCGTCCTGTGGCAGACCGCGGCCCTGCCCTCGCATCCGCTGTTCGCAGAGCCGGAGCCGTATCCCAACGCGACGGCCGCGCTCGAGTCCACCGTCGTCATCGGCTCCCAGTCGTATCCGCTCTTCGCCCAGCCGCCCGAGGTGGTGGACGGATGGGCGGAGGGCTTCGAGAAGGTATGGACACGCTTGCGCTCCTAGGCGGCCCGCCCGTGCGCGCCTCGTGGCTGCCCTATGCCCGGCAGACCATCGAGAGCGACGACGTGGACGCCGTCGGGCGCGCGCTCACCGCGGACTGGATCACGCAGGGGCCCGCCATCGCCGACTTCGAGCGCGCGCTCGCCGCCCACGCGGGCGTGGCGCACGCGGTGGTGGTGGCCAACGGCACCGCCGCCCTCGAAGCGGCGTGCTGGGCGGCGGGCGTCCAGCCCGACGACGAGGTGATCACGACGCCGCTCACCTTCGCCGCCACCGCGAACGCGATCGTCCACCAGGGCGGGCGTCCCGTGTTCGCCGACGTGGAGGCGCGCACGCTGAACCTCGACGCGGCCACGGTCAAGCGGGTGGCGTCCTCGCGCACGCGCGCGCTCTTCGCCGTCGACTTCGCCGGGCTGCCCTGCGACTACGACGCGCTGCTGTCGATCGCGCGCGAGCACGGCTGGATCACGGTGGCGGACGCCGCCCACTCGCTGGGGGGCGCCTACCGCGGGCGGCCGGTGGGCGCGCTCGCCGACATGACGGTGCTGTCGTTCCATCCCGCCAAGCTCATCACCACCGGCGAAGGCGGCGCTGTCCTCACCGACCGTAACCACCTCGCCGAGCGCCTGCGGCGCGTGCGCCACCATGGCCTGCACTATCCCGATGCGCAGACGCCCTGGCGCAACGAGATCGCGGAACCCGGCCACAACTTCCGCATCACGGATTTCCAGGCCGCGCTGGGGTCGTCGCAGCTCGCCAAGCTGCCGAGGTTCCGCGCCGCGCGCGAGCGTCTCGCGCAGCGGTATCGCGAGCGCCTGGCGACGATGGAGTGGCTGGAGCTGCCCGCGCTCCCGGAGGAGCGTCAGCACGGCTGGCACCTGTTCGTGGTGCTGCTGCGCCCGGAGCGGCTTGCCGCCGACCAGGACACGATCCTGCGCGCCCTGCGCGCCGAGAACATCGGCGTGATGCTGCATTACCCGCTCGTGCACCTGCACCCGTTCTACCGCGCACGCTTCGGGTCGGCGCCGGGTCTGTGTCCACGCGCGGAAGGCCTCGAGCGGCGGCTCGTCACCCTGCCGCTCTTTCCGCTGATGACGGACGCCGACCAGGACGACGTCATCGCCGCCCTCGCCAAGGTGCTCGGGCACTTCGCGCGATGAACCGATGAACCTGGCCGCCTTCTCCAACGTCCTCTTCGGTCTCGGCCGCCACGTGCCGCGGCTGCCGCTCACGGTGTTCCGCACGATGCCGGTGGGTGTGCTCCAGGCCATGCGCCGGCCCGGCTTGCGGCGCACGCTGCGGATGGCGCAGCGCTCGCCGTTCTACCGTGAGGCGCTCGCCCGCGTGGACCCGCGCTCCGTGCGCACGCCCGCCGATCTCGGCGATTTCTTCCTGACCCCGGACGTCGTGAAGAGCCGTCCCGAGGCGCTGCTGTGCGCGCGGCCGGACGTCGCCATCGAGAGCTCGGGCACCTCCGGCCGCGTGACGCGCATCTACCTGAGCCGCCGCGAGCTGGAATACAACGCGCGGCAGGGCGGGCTGCTGCTGTCGCTGTACGGCCTCGGACGGGACGACCGCCTGCTCTGCACGCTCGATCTCGCGTGGGGGATCGGCGCGCTGCTCGTCGAGCGCGGCGTGCGCTATACGCCGCTCTTCGCCATGGTGCCCGGCCGCGTGTCGCCCGAGGAGGCGTATGAGCGGCTGGCGGAGTACCGCTTCAACGTCGTCATCAGCGATCCCTTCTGGCTCGGGCGGCTCACCGACCTCGCGCGCGCGCAGGGCCGCCCGGCGCCGATGCGTTTGCTCATCGGCGGCGGCGAGGGCATCACCGCCCGCACGCGGGCGGAGCTGGAGCGCTTCTGGGAAGCGCCCGTCTGCATGACGTACGCCTCCACGGAGGCGGCCACCGTGCTCGGCTTCGAGTGCCTGGAGCGGGCCGGCTACCACGTCAACGAGTTCGACTTCTACATCGAGATCGACCGCCCCGACGCGGAAGGCTACGGCGAGCTCGTGCTCACCACCGTGAACCGTGACGTGATGCCGCTCATTCGCTATCGCACGGGCGACATCGCACGCTGGCTGCCCGGCCGGTGCCGCTGTGGGCTCGGCTTCCGGCGGATCTCGCCGCTGCGCGGCCGCGTGGACGAGCAGGTGTCGTGCGCGTGGGGCAACGTCGTCCCCGAGTTCTTCGAGGACCTGCTGCGCGACGTGGGCGGCCTCGGGGGCGACTGGCAGGTGGCGCTCTACGAGCGCGCGCTCACGCCCGTCTTCCAGTTCCGTCTCGAGGTCGACGGGCCCGCGGACCGCGAGAAGGCGGTGGACACGGTGCTGCAGGCGATCCAGCGGCGCCGTCCGGAGGCGTGGGTCGCGTACTGCCAGCGCCTGGTGGACATCGAGTTCTCCTTTTTCCCGCGCGGCGCGCTGCGCCGGCAACGCAAGCTCCTGCGCGTCGTGGACGAGCGGGCGGACGGCGTGCCCGCGTGGGTGGGGGACGCCATCGACACGGTGCGGCGGCCATGAGCGAGCCCGTGATCGAGGAGCGCCACGGTTTCCCCGGGGCGCGCCGAGCGTCGGGAGGGGTGGGGGGCGAGCGCGTGATCGAGGCGTGCCACGGGTTCCCCGGGGCGCGCCGAGCGTTGGGGGGCTTGGGGGGCCCGTCGAGGCCCCCCATCCAATTGATCATCCTCGTGCT
>CAYQQT010000493.1:0-3587 GCA_964419375.1 uncultured bacterium | reverse complement strand
GCGGGGCGGTGTCAAGCGGGGGCAGGCGACTACTCGCTGGTGACTCTGAGCACCTCCTCGACGGTGGTCACACCCTCCACGACCTTGATGAACCCCGCCTCGCGCAGCGTGCGCATGCCCTGGTCGCGGGCCACCTTGCACAGCTCCGTGGTGGGCGCGCTGGCCAGGATGAGATCGCGGATCTCGCGTGTGACGGGCATCACCTCGTAGATAGCGAGGCGGCCCTTGAGCCCGGTGAAGCTGCAGGCGGTGCAGCCCTTGCCCCGCGCCAGCGTGAGCACGCCGTGGCCCTGCGCGGTGTAGCCGTGAGGCACGAGGCTGTCCTCTTGAACGTCGTACGTCACCTTGCACTCCTCGCAGATCTTGCGCACGAGGCGCTGGGCCACCACGAGGCGCAGCGAGGACGACAGCAGGAACGGCGGCAATCCCATGTCGAGCAGCCGCGCGACGGTGGAGGGCGCGTCGTTGGTGTGCAGGGTGCTCAGCACGAGGTGGCCCGTGAGGGCGGCGCGATTGGCGGTCTGCGCCGTCTCCAGGTCGCGCATCTCGCCCACCAGGATGATGTCGGGATCGTGGCGCAGGAACGAGCGCAGCGCGGTGGCGAAGCCGAGCCCGATCTCGTCGTTGACCTGCACCTGGTTCACGCGGGGCAGGTTGTACTCGACGGGATCCTCGAGCGTCAGGATGTGCACGTCCGGCGAGTTCACCGTCTGCAGCGCCGAGTAGAGCGTCGTGGTCTTGCCGGAGCCGGTGGGGCCGGTGACGAGGATCATGCCGTGCGGGCTCTTCACCGCTTTCTGGAACTGCTCGAGGCTCCAGTCGTCGAAGCCGAGCTGGGTGAGGTCGAGCTTGAGCGCCGACTTGTCGAGCAGCCGCAGCACCACGCTCTCGCCGAAGAGCGCGGGAATGATCGACACGCGGAAGTCGATCTCGCGCGCGGCGTCGCGGAACTTGAAGCGGCCGTCCTGGGGCAGCCGGCGCTCGGCGATGTCGAGGTTGGCCATGATCTTGATGCGCGACACCACCGCCGCCTCCAGCCGCTTGGCGGGCGTCGTCACGTCCTGAAGAATGCCGTCGATACGGCAGCGCACCTGGAAGCTGCGCTCGCCGGGCTCGAGATGAATGTCGGAGGCGCCGCGCTGGATGCCGTCGAGCAGAATCATGTTCACCAGCTTCACCACCGGCAGCTGGTCGGCGGAGGCCCGCAGCTCCAGCGGGCTCAGCCGCTCGTCGAAGGCCGCCTCCAGCGCGTTCGTCTCCGCTTCCGCCTCGCTGAGCGCGTTCGCCAGCGTCGAGCGCGGCGACTCGTAGAAGGCCTCGATGGCCTGGCGGATGTGCGAGGGGCGGCAGATGACCGGGAAGACACGCATGCCGGTGCGGAAGGCCACGTCGTCGACGGCGGACAGGTTGGTGGGGTCCACCATCGCGAGCGTGACCGCACCCGCCGAGCGCCCGATCGGCACCACCTCGTGCTTGCGGGCGATGGCGGCGGGCACGAGACGCAGAATCTCGGGCGGGATGCCGCCCTCGGGGAACGCGACGGCGGGCAGCTTGTAATGATGCGACTGCGCCGTCACCATCTGGTCTTCGGTCATGAAGCCCAGCCGCACGACCACGCTGGGCAGCTTCTCGTTCGAGCGCTTCATCTCCGCGAGCGCCTGCCGGAACTGCTCCGGCGTGATGAGGGCTTCGGCGAGGAAGAAATCCGACAGCCGGCGGCCGACGGGTGCCTGCCCCTCGCCGCCCGACGCCGGTGGAGCCTCCGTGTCCGAGACCGCCGAGCGCGTGGGCACAGAGGCCAGCACCGAGCCGTTACGCTGCGGCAGCGTAGGCGGCGGGCGGCGCGTGCCGTCTTGCTCAATCGGTGGTCGGGGGGTCTCTCGCATGTGGTCCGTGCGGGCGACAGGTTGCAAAGCAGGAACCAATCCAGTCCCGACGAAAACACCTCAGGATTCAAGTATTTCCGAGACAGCTGAGAACCCGACGCGGATGATTCCTGCCCGGCGCCGCCACAAGGACGGCACCGGGCGACTACAAACTGACCAGCGGCGTCAGCGCGTGAGCGACATCTCGGACACGATGAGCCGATAGTCGGGACGCGGCTTGAACGCGACCCGCTTGCTCGTGCCGTACAGGATGACTTCCTGGAACAGCTCGAGCCAGGGCTTTTCGTCGTGGATGATGCGCGTCGCCTCCATGTAGAGATCCCGGCGCTTCTTCTGATCGAGCGAGTAGCGGGCCTCCTCCATGATCTGGTGGAAGCGCGTGCCCGGCTGGCTGCCCGCCCAGAAGCGGCCGCCGAAGCCGTTGGGATGGAACAGCCGCCACAGGCTGCCGTCCGCGTCGAGCAGCGTCGACTGCGGATTGATGAGGAGCAGGCCGTTGGGCGGCGTGCTGCGGTCGTTGTTCTGCTTGGCGCGCGCGGCCATCTCCATCATCTCGACCTTGGCGCGGATGCCGGCTTTCGACCACATGTCGGCGATGGCCTCCAGCAATTGCTTGTCGTTCACCATCGTGCCCGACCCCGCGTAGAGCGTGACGTCGATGCCGCCGGCGTAGCCGGCGTCGGCGAGCAGCTTGCGCGCGCGCGAGAGGTCGTAGGGGTACGGCTTGAGGGCCGCGTTGTACCCGAAGTCGGTGTCGGCGAGGCCGCCGCTGAAGGGACGGCCCTGCCCGGCGTACAGGTTCTTCACGATCGAGTCCACGTCGAGCGCGTAGTGCATGGCCTGGCGCACGCGCTTGTCGGAGGCGGGCGGCTGCGTGGCATTGAGCCAGAAGGCGACCGTGCGCGTGGCGGGCACGGAGAGGACCTGGGTGCCGCGCCCGTCCTGGATCGCCTTGATCTGGTCGGGCGGCAGGTTGGTGATGATGTCCACCTCGCCCTTCTCGAGGGCGCTGATGCGCGCGAAATCGTCGGGGATCGGCTTCCACACCACCCTGTCGATCGCGGGCGCTCTGCCCCCCCATCCCCACCACTCCCGGTAGGCCTCCATCACGAGGCGGTCGTCCTTCACCCACTCCACGAAGCGGTAGGCGCCGCTGCCGATCGGCTTGCGCGCCAGCTCCTTGGCGCCGTCGTCGGTGGCCAGGCGCGCCGGATAGATCTGCGAGCCCATCTGCGCCAGGCGCACGAGGATGAGCGGATCGGGCTTCTTGGTGACGATGCGCACGGTGGTGGGATTCACCGCCTGCACGGACTCGAAGGTGGCGAAGCCGGACTGCACCACCGTCTTGCCGGGGACCATGTTGCGCTCGAAGGTCGCCTTCACGTCCTCGGCGGTGAGGGCCCCGCCGTCGTGGAATTTCACGCCCGGCCGCAGGGTGAACTCCCACGTGGTGTCGTTGACGTTCTTCCACGACAGCGCGAGCCCCGGCTGCAGCTTGAGCGCCGCGTCCCACCGCGTGAGCGTGTCGTACAGGTTGTAGAAGTAGTTCACGCTCAGCACCTGCGTGCTGCGCCCGGGATCCATGGTGGTGGCGTCCGCCGGCTGCGCGATGGTGAGCTGCCGCGGCTGCGCGGCCGCGGGCATGCCGACGGCGAGGAGCGCGACGAGAACAGCGAGTATTCGCATGACCATCTCCTTTAG
>CAYQQT010000492.1:0-3596 GCA_964419375.1 uncultured bacterium | reverse complement strand
CCGCCAGCCGTCGGCGGGCGGCGCCGAAGGCGGCGAGCAGCTGCCGCGAGGGGTGCACGTGCGGATGGCCATGCACGTGCCCGCCGTGGGCGTGCGCGTGGCTGTGCACGACCTCCGCCCCGCCGTGATCGTGATCGTCGGTCAGGTGCTCGGCCTCCACCGCGTCCATGCCGCGCGCGGCATCACGCAAGCGCAGGATGCCGAGGATGACGAGCATCGCCGCCACCAGCAGCTCGAGCCCCGTCGTCACGCGGGGCCGGAGGGTGATGCTGAAGCCCACGATGACCGCGCCCGCGAGCGCGAGGGCCGCCATGTGGCCGAGGCCCCAGAGGGCGCCGATGAGCGCGCCGTCGGCGAAGCGGCGCTCGCGGGTGACGATGGTGGCCACCGCCACCAGGTGATCGGGATCGGTGGCGTGCTGCACACCGAGCACGAAGCCAAGGACGACGGCGGACGCGAGCGGATCCACTACCGCCCGAGCTTCTTCATCGCTTCGTCGATCTTCGCCTTGTGACTGCGCATCCAGCCTTCGAGCGTCTCCGTGGCGTCCTTGGCCGCCTTCGCCTCCGCCGCCGCCAGCACGCTCTCCGCCTTGGCCGCCTCGATGACCACGATGCCTTCCTCGTCCGCCACCACGATGTCACCGGACGCCACGTGCACGCCGCCGCACGTCACCGGCTCCTCGAGGGTGCCCGGCCCCTTCTTGTCGCCGGGAATCGGGATGACCCCGCGCCCGAAGACGGGAAAGCGGTTGTCGCGCGTCTCCGCGATGTCGCGAATGACGCCGTCGAGCACGAAGCCGGCGATGCCCCGCTTCTGGGCCGTCGCGCACACGTTGCCGCCCGCGAGCGCGTAGTCGCGGTCGCCCCCCTGCACCACGATGACCGAGCCCGGCGGCGCGCGATGGATGGCGGCGTGCAGCATCAGGTTGTCGCCGGGCGGGCACGCCACCGTGTAAGCGGGGCCCGCGATGCGCGGGATGGGCTCCCACAGCGGCCGCATGCCGATGTCCATGAAGCGCCTGCGTGGGAGCACGTCCCCGAAGGTGACCGGGCTCAACTTGGCGAAGCGGCTGATGTCCATGATCACTCCGACATTTTGAGGAGCTGCCCCGAGCGCCGTGCGCTCTGGATGGAGGCGAAGAAGGCCCAGTGCGCGAGGGCCGCGTACACGGCGGACAGCAGAAGCCCGGTGGTGACCGGGTGAGCGAACTCCGAGGCGAAGCCGAAGTGCGAGCGATAGGCGTCCAGGAAATACGTGAGCGGGATGGCGCCCGCCACCGCCGCCACCGGCTCCGGCAGCACCGACACCGGATAGTAGATGCCGGCGAGCACGAGCACGAGATTGACGCTCGCCCACGCGAAGGCTTCCGCGCGGTTACCGAATACCGTGATGAGCGCGCACACCGCCACGCCCACGATCCACGCGTTGAGGAAGCAGCCGAGCAGGAAGGCGGCGAGCGGCAGCACACCCCCGGCGAAGACGTCGAAGTCGAACGCCCACCACGCGAGGGCCGCCAGCACCACGAAGATGGCGAGCCCGCGCACCATCCCCACCAGCCAGGAGCCCGCCGTGAGATGACGGATGCCGATGGGGGCGAGGAACTGGTGCTTCATCGACTTCGACCACACGTCGAGCAGCACCGCGTAGGCGACCTCGAGCTGGCACACCTGCACCACCGAGAGCGCGATGGTGCCCACCAGCACGAAGGACGTCTGGGCGGGCGTGAGCGCGAGGAAGCGGGTCATGAGCCCGATGGAGAGCACGCCCACGATGGGCCAGAAGAGCAGCTCGAAGAAGAAGAAGACGTTGCGGGAGGCCATGAGCGCGTTGCGGATGACCACCGCCCACACCGCCAGCCACTCACCGCGCCAGCTCAACGAAGACCTCCTCCAGCTGCGGCTCGCGCACCTGCACGTTGCGCACGACCACGCCCTCGTTGTGCAGCTGCCGCAGGAGATCGGGCAGCCGCTTTTCGGCGCCGTCCACCGTGCACTCCACCCACCCGTCCGCGCCCTCGCGCACCCGCAGCACGCCCGCCGCCGCCGCCAGCCACGGCACCGAGGCCGGCTCGAGGCGGAAGGCGATGACGTCCTCGATCTTGATGGCGCGCTTCAATTCCATCGCCGTCCCCGATTCCAAGATGCGGCCGCTCTTGATGAAGGCGATCTCGTCGCACAGCTCGTCCGCCTCGCGCATGTAATGCGTGGTGAGGACGATGGTCATCCCCTGCTCGCGACGCAGGCGCGCCACGTGCTCCCGCACGCGCACCGCGATGTCGGGATCGAGCCCGAGGGTGGGCTCGTCGAGGAAGAGCAGCTCGGGATCGTTGACGAGGGACTTCGCGAGGGCGACGCGCTGCTTGAGGCCGGTGGAGAGCTCGTTGTAGGAGGCGCGCCGGTGCTCCTGGAGCTCGCACAACTCGAGGAGGCGATCCACGCGCCGCCGCAGCGTCGCGCCCGACAGTCCGTACAGCCGCCCGTAGAACTCGACGATCTCCACCACGCGCAGGCTCCACAGAAAGGACGGCCGTCCGCTCGCCATGTTCAGCCGACGCCGCAGCGCCGCCGCCTCGCGCACGACGTCGAGGCCGAGCACGGTCACGCGGCCGCGATCCGGCGTGAGGAGCGTGGCCAGGATCGAGAGCAGCGTGGTCTTGCCGGCGCCGTTGGGGCCGAGAAGGCCGAAAATGGACCCGCGCTTCACGGCGAGCGACACGCCGCGCAGTGCGACCGTCTCGCGGCGACGCAGCCAACCGGAACGGAAGGTCTTCACGACGTCACGCGCGTCGATGGCGAGCATGTTCTTCGATGGTAACATGCGGCGCATGACGCCCTCCGCGGAGTGGCGCTGTCCGGCCGCGTCCGTGGCGCCGGGGCGGACGGTGAAGTTCACGGTGCGCTGCCACGACCGCACCGTGGAGGGGTTCGTGGTCAATTGCGACGGCGAGCACCACGCCTATCTCAACCGGTGCCCTCACGTGGGCACGCCTCTCGATCTCTGGCCCAACGACTTTCTCGCCGAAGACGGCCGCACGCTCGTCTGCTCCACGCACGGCGCGCTCTTCGAGCCGCTCACCGGCGCCTGCCTCGCCGGCCCCTGCGCGGGCGACGCGCTCACGCGCCTGCCGCTGCGCCGCGACGGCGACGCGCTCGTGATCGGTTGTCCGTGAGCGACCTCGAAGAGGCGAACGCGCGCTTCTACCGCGCCTTCGAGACGCTCGACGTCGGAGAGATGGACAGCGTGTGGGTGCACGCCGCGCACGTGACCTGCGTGCATCCCGGCTGGCCGCTGCTCGTGGGGTGGGAGGCGGTGCGCGCCTCGTGGGAGACGATCTTCAACAACACGGCGGAGATGAGCTTCACCCTCTCCGCCGTGCGCGCGATCCGGGCGGGCGAGATGGGATGGGTGACCTGCACGGAAAACATCCTCTCCGAGGGGCGCGGCCGGGTATCGGTGACCTCGGTCCTCGCCACCAACATCTATGAACGCGACGGCGAGCAGTGGCTGCTGGTCCATCATCACGCGTCCCATGTACTAGGCCAGGCGCCCTAACGGAAGAAGCGCGCGCGCCTCACACCAGGGTGGCGCGCGGG
>CAYQQT010000491.1:0-3596 GCA_964419375.1 uncultured bacterium | reverse complement strand
AGCGTGTTCTTGAGAAGCATGGCGACGGTCATTCTGCCGACGCCGCCGGGCACCGGCGTGATCGCGTGGGCCCGCTTGCTCACAGCTTCGAAGTCCACGTCGCCGACGACCTTGCCGTTCGGCAGACGATTGATGCCGACGTCGATGACCCAGGCGCCGTCCTTCACCATGTCGCCCGTGAGCGTGTTCGTATGCCCGGCGGCGACGCAGACGATGTCGGCGCGGCGCGTGTGCGCACCGAGATCGCGGGTACGTGTGTGGCACATCGTGACTGTGGCGTGGCGCATCAGGAGGAGCAGGGCGAGCGGCTTGCCCACGAGGCGCGAGCGGCCGATGACGACGGCCTCCGCGCCTGTGAGGTCCGCGCCGTAGTGGTCGAGTATTTCCATGCATCCCGCCGGCGTGCAGGGAACCACCGTGGGCGCGCCCGCGAGGAGCTGGCCGAGGTTGGCGGGATGCAGCCCGTCCGCGTCCTTGTCGGGGGCGATGGCGCGGATCGCCGCGTCCTCGTCGAAGCCGGCGGGCAGCGGCAGCTGCAGGAGGATGCCGTGGACGGCGGGATCGGCGCTGATGGCCCGCAGCAGCGCGACGAGCTTGTCCTGCGTCAGCCCTGCCGGATGGACGTGATCCTGGGAGGCGATGCCGACGGAGTCGGCGGCCTTCTTCTTGTTGGCCACGTAGATCTTCGAGGGCGCGAAGTCGCCGATGAGGACGGCGGCGAGCATCGGCGTGATGCCTCGGGCGCTTCGGAGCCGGGACACCCCCGCCCGCACTTCATCGAGGACTTTTTCGGAGACGACCTTTCCGTCGAGGATCAAGCCGGGATGCGGAGACGGCGAATGTCCGACGCGCGCCCGGTGTCCGGGTCCACGACGATGACGACGCCGTGGAGCGCGGCGGGGCCCGTGGCCGGCTCGAAGCGCACCGGCATCTGCGAGAGGAAGCGCTGGATGATCATCTCGCGGTTGACGCCGATGACGCCGTCCGTCGGCCCCGTCATGCCGAGGTCGGTGATGTAGGCGGTGCCCTGCGGCAGCACGCGCTCGTCCGCCGTCTGCACGTGGCGGTGCGTGCCCACCACCGCGCTCACGCGGCCGTCGAGATACCAGCCCATCGCCTGGGACTCGCTCGTGGCCTCGCAGTGGAAATCCACGAGGATGATCGGCGTGTCCTTGCGCAGCTCGGGGAGGATCTCGTCCGCCTTGCGGAAGGGGCAATCGATGGTCGCCATAAACACGCGGCCCATCATGTTGAGGACGGCCACGCGGTGCGGCCCCGCCTTCACGGTGATGAAGCCCGAGCCCGGCGTGCCGGACGGGAAGTTGGCCGGACGCAATAGTAGATTTTCGCGCGTGATGTACTCGATGATCTCCTTCTTGTCCCAGATGTGGTTGCCGGAGGTCATGACATCCGCGCCCTGCTCCAGGAACTGCTTGGCCATCGAGGGCGTGACCCCGAAGCCGCCCGCGGCGTTCTCGACGTTGACCACGGCGAGATCGATGGCGTGCTCCTGGCGCAGCCGGGGCAGCAGCTTCTGGATCGCGGCGCGCCCGGGCTCGCCGAAGACGTCGCCGACCATCAGGATGTTCATGAGCGCCTTTCTACTTCGCCACTTCGATGGCGCGCGTCTCACGGATGACGACGACCTTGATGTGGCCGGGGTACTGCATCTCGGCCTCGATGCGCTTGGAGATGTCCTTGGCGAGTTGGTGCGCGTCGAGATCGCTCACGATGTCCGCCTTGGTCATGACGCGCAGCTCGCGGCCCGCCTGGATGGCGTAGCACATGTCGACGCCTTTGTACGACAGCGCGATGGCCTCGAGCTGCGTGAGGCGCCGGATGTAGGACTCGAGCACGTCACGGCGGGCGCCCGGGCGCGCGGCGCTGATGCCGTCCGCCGCCTCCGTCAGCACCGCCTCGATGGTGAGCGGCGCCACGTTCTCGTGGCCGGCGAGGGCGGCGTTGATGATCTCGGGCGACTCGTTGTACTTGGTCAGCACCTGGAGCGACAGCTCGGGGTGGCTGCCTTCCTGCTCGTGCGTGAGCGCCTTGCCGATGTCGTGCAGCAGGCCCATGCGCTTGGCGAGCTTGACGTCCGCCTTGATCTCCGCCGCCATCATGCCCGCCAGCCACGCCACTTCCTTGGAGTGTTGCAGGCAGTTCTGACCATAAGAAGTCCGGAACTTCAACCTTCCTACGAGCTTGACAAGCTCCGGATGCAATCCGTGGACTCCCACCTCGAAACACGCTTTCTCGCCTTCTTCTCTGAGGTGCTGCTCCATCTCCTTCTTGACCTTCTCCACCACTTCCTCGATGCGCGCGGGATGGATGCGGCCGTCGGCGACGAGCAGCCGCAGCGCGCGGCAGGCGATCTCGCGGCGGTAGGGATCATAGGCGGAGACGAGCACGGCTTCCGGCGTGTCGTCGACGATGAGGTCGACACCGGTATGCAGCTCGAGGGCGCGGATGTTGCGCCCCTCGCGGCCGATGATGCGGCCCTTCATGTCGTCCGAGGGCAGGTCGACCACGGACACCGCCGTCTCCACGGTGTAATCGGGCGCCAGCCGCTGGATGGTGGTGGCGAGTACCTCGCGCGCCTTCACCTGCGCCGTCTCGCGCGCCTCTTCGTCCAGCCGCATCCCGAGCAGCGCCGCTTCGCGCCGCGCTTCCGCTTCCATCTGGCCGAAGAGCTGGCGCTTGGCTTCCTCCGCCGTGAGGCCCGCGATGGACTCCAGCTTGCGCCGCTGCTCTTCCATCGCCACCGACAGGCGGTTCTCCTTGTCGAGGATCACCTTCTCGCGTGTGCCGAGGCCGCGCTCCTTTTCCGTGTAGTCGTTGAGCTTGCGCTCCATCTGGTCCAGCTTGCGCGCCAGCTCTTCTTCCTTGGCGAGCACGCGCTGCTCCATCTGCTGCATCTCGCGCTCGCGCCGCCGCACCTCGCCTTCGAACTCCGTACGCAGCTTGAGGGCCGCTTCCTTGCCTTCCAGCTCCTTGGTGCGATGGACCGCGTCCGCGTCACGCTGGGCGGTGTCGACGATGCGCTTGGCGGCCAGGGACGCCTCGCCAAGCTTGCGGTCGGTGATCCATTTGTGGAGGAGGAAGCCGACGACGAGGGCGACTACCGCGATCACGGCGTCGAGAATGGGCATCCCTTGCATCATCGCTCTCTTATGTCAGGAGTAAATTTTCAAGTGTTCGGGAAATACGCGTCAGATTTGACGAGTATAGGGGGCGGGAGCGGGCGGAGTCAATGACGGTGGACGCGCGGAGGGTGGTATGTCCCCGCCTCTGCCGTGTGCCGTGGGGTTTCGAACCTGGTATCCCAGGTGGGCGCCGAATTTGGAGAGCTTCAGGCTTCCCCTTCAAGAGGGGCTTGCACACCGCTCTACCGGTTTAGCACCCGTTTTGTAAACGAGGTTGAAACTTCCCGCCGGCATCACCAACAGCGCAGGGACACAGAACAAGTACCGCCGTCCCGTCACCCCGTCAAGCACGAAAGATGACTACATCGAACGACGAGAACGACGACGCCTGTCGGAATATCGAGGAGCGCCACGGCTTTGCCGGGGCGCTGCCGAGCGTCGGGGGGCTTGGGG
>CAYQQT010000490.1:0-3602 GCA_964419375.1 uncultured bacterium | reverse complement strand
GCACGCCGCATCCGTGCGATCACCTCGTGCAGCTCTATACCGACGACGCCTTCCTCTCACGCGCGGTCTCGTTGTTCATCGGCCTCGGTCTCGCCGACGGCGAGGCGGCCGTGATCATCGCTACCCCCGAGCACGTCGAGCTCTTCAAGAAGAGTCTCCGTGCCGCCGGCCTCGACGTCGCCGCCCTCGTGGAGCGGGAGCAATTCGTTCTGCTCGACGCCACGACGTGTCTCGCCGAGTTCATGGTGGACGGGATGCCGGACCGCGACAAGTTCGTCAACCTCGTGATGCCCGTCTTCGCGCGCATCCGCGCTGACGGCTACGAGAGGATCCGGCTCTACGGCGAGATGGTGAACCTGCTCTGGGACCACAATCTCCCGGGCACCGTCGCCCTCGAAGAGCTCTGGAACCAGGTGCTCGCCGACACGGGCGTCTCCCTGCTGTGCGCCTACAGCATCGACAACTTCGACCGCCACGCCCACCGCGGTGTCCTGCACCAGATCTCGCGCTGCCACTCGCACTTCATCCCCGTGGATGATTACGGGCGTCTCGAGCAGGCCGTCGATCGCGCCTACGCCGACGTGTTCGGCACGCGGGGGGACCCGCGCAGCCTCCGCAGCCTGATCACCGCCCGCGCCGCCGCCACCACGGTGATGCCGCCCGCGCAGGCCGCGCTCTTCGCCCTCACCGGTCTGTCGTCGGGCATCGCCGACGCCGTCCTCGAGCGCACGCGCTTTCATTACGGCGGCGTGTAGGGAGGTGAAGGGCCTCCCCGATGCGGCTCCGGCCGCGTCGGGGTGCCCGGCTCTTCAACGACGTACTCGACCCTCTCCCCGTTCCCCTCGCGGACTGCAGGCTCTTCCTTCGGCGGCACGAGGAGCACCTCGACCACCCAGATCGTCAGCAGCAGGTACGCCATGCCCGCCGTGAGACCGCCCGCGAGATCCGACAGCCAGTGCTTGTCGAGATAGAGACGGCTGAACGCCACCACCACCACCGGCACCAGGCACACCACGCACGCGATCAGTCGCGCGCGCCGCCGCCGCTTGGAGGCGGTAGCCACCAGATAGATCATCAGGCCGAAGAAGACGACGAGGCTCAGCACGTGCCCGCTGGGAAATCCGAGCGGGGCGTTGTCGGGGCGTGCCCGTCCCGCCGTCACCTTCGCCACCCACTGCAGGGCCCCCGCCCCCGCCATCAGCACCGGCAGCGCGATCGCCCACCGCGGGCTCACGCGCCAGAGGACGAGCATGCCGATGGCGATGAGCGGGATCAGCCCCACGTTGTCGCCGAGGCGTGTCACGAGCGCCATGGGCGCGTTGAGCAGCTCGTACTGGACAATGCGCACCCACGTGCGTGTGCCGTAATCGAGGGCGAAGAGCTGCTGCTGCGCGGCAAAGATCGCGAGCGCGAGGTAGCCCACGAGCGAGACCACGACACCGGAGAGCAGGAGTCGCGGCTTGCGGCCGCGGACAGCGTGACGGACGGAGATCCGGCGGCCCATTCCTTATGGTCCCACGGCCCGCCAACTTTGGCACGCTGCTTGCCACCCTTCCAGTAGATGCGCACGCTCAAGACCGTCTTCCTGATCCTCGGCGCGGTGCTCCTCGGCGTCCTCGTCTACCGTGTCGGCACCGGGCCCGTGCTCGAGACCCTGGGCAAGCTTGCCTGGTGGCAGTTCCTCGTCGTCTGCCTCCCTTACGCGCTCATCATGGCGGTCGACACGCTCGGCTGGCGCTTCGCCTTCACCCGTGACCGCACGCCGTTTCTGCCGCTCTACGGCGCGCGGCTGGCGGGCGAGGCGCTGAACGTCGTCACCGCACTCGGATCGGTCGGGGGTGAAGCCGTCAAGACGTGGCTCGTGCGCCGCCACGTCTCCTACGAGGAGAGCATCCCCGCCGCCGTCATCGCCAAGACCACGATCACGATCGCCCAGGCGCTGTTCCTGCTCATCGGCATCGCCCTCGCGTGGAGCGTGCTCGACGTGGGGTCGGTGTTGCTGCGCGGCATGCTCTGGCTGCTCGTGGTCGAGGTGCTCGCCGTGGGTGGCTTCGTCGCGGCGCAGGTCTTCGGGCTGGTGGCGCGCGGGGGGCGCCTGCTCCGCACCTTCGGCGTGGTGAAGGACACGGCCTACGCCGCCACGCTCGACAAGGCGCTGCGCGGGTACTACTTCACCGAGTGGCGGCGACTCGCGCTCTCGGTCGGCTTCCATCTGCTGGGCTGGCTGCTCGGCGCCGTGGAAGCGTTCATCATGCTGTGGGCGCTCGGCGTCGATGCCCCCCTGCTCACGGCGACCGTGATCGAGGCGCTCGGCTCGGGCGTGCGGTTCGCCACCTTCCTCGTCCCCGCCAGTCTCGGAGCGTTCGAAGGCGCGAACGCCGCCGCCTTCGAGGCGCTCGGCTTCGGCGCCGGCGTCGGCCTCGCATTCAGCTTCGTGCGCCGCGCGCGTCAGATCGTGTGGGTGGTGATCGGCCTCGCCGTCATGGGCCTCATGCGATGGGCGGGCGGTTCGGAGGTCGCGCCCGACGCCCGGCCTGCCTGAGGCTCAGGGCGTCGATATCGGTGGAGCGTCCTGCACGGTCCGGTCCCGCAGCTCCTCCATCGCGCCCGGCGGAACCAGTAACGGCAGCGCGCGCCGCCGCACCGCCATCTCCTCGCGCCGCCGCGGCGTGGTAACCGCCACCCGCCGGCCGCGGTAGACGACCACCCCGCGCCAGCGGCCCGGCAGGCGCAGCATCACCCGGAGCAAACGGAACAACAGGATCACCGTCGGCACGCGCGGGATCAGGCACACGTCGAAAAGCCCGTCGATTGGCGACGCCGTGGGCGTGAGCGCGAGAAAGCCCCGGTACGTCTCGACGTTGGCCACCGTGATGAGCGCCGCGTCCTCCGTCACGGGCTTGCCGTCGATCTCGAGCGCGAAGGCCGACAGCCGCGCCGTGAACAGAAACGCGCCCGCCACGCGCACGTACCACAGCAGCCGGAGGAGGCGACGCTTCGGCTGCTGGCGTCCCTGCTCGGCGATCTGCTGGATCTGCTCGAGAAAGCCGTAGCTGCGGTGGGAGAGGAACACGTCCTCGGTCGACCCGCACGTGGCCATGCCGACATCGACGCGACGCAGCTCGCCCCCCTCCAGCAGGCGAAGGACGCCCTTCACTCTCTGCGGATGCCGGAACACGCCCGCGAAGATGTTGCCGAACCCGTTCGGGACCGGCACGAAGGGCACGTCCAGCCGCATGGCGGCAATGGCGGTGGCGCTCAGCGTGGCATCGCCGCCGATGCAGACGATGACGTCAAACTCGCGCGTGCACGTGCGCGCCCACTCCGTGAGGCCGGCGAGGTCGGAGAACGACTCGACGCTGGCCGCCCGCCCGCGGCGCGCCAGCGCCCGGCGCAAGCGCCGCGCCGTCCCCATGGCGCGCCCCTCGCCCGAGCCGGGCGTGACCACGATCTTGACGGCGCCCGCGTCGATCACGCGTGACCGGCGGCGGCGTAACGCTGCCACGTCGAAACCGCCGCCATGCGGTCGGACAGCCCGGTGCCCCGCTTGTCGAAGAGGATCAGGTGTGAGAAGGACTCGAGACGCGGCATGGAGACTCTAG
>CAYQQT010000489.1:0-3605 GCA_964419375.1 uncultured bacterium | reverse complement strand
CTTGCCCAAGAGTTCACATCGACGGCAAGGTTTGGCACCTCGATGTCGGCTCATCACATCCTGGGGCTGGAGCAGGTCCCAAGGGTTGGGCTGTTCGCCCATTAAAGTGGTACGTGAGCTGGGTTTAGAACGTCGTGAGACAGTTCGGTCTCTATCTGTCGCGGGCGGAGGAGGTTTGACGGGAGCTGCCCCTAGTACGAGAGGACCGGGGTGGACGGACCTCTAGTGTGCGAGCTGTTCCGCCAGGAGCATCGCTCGGTAGCTATGTCCGGCAAGGATAAGCGCTGAAGGCATCTAAGCGCGAAGCCTGCCTGAAGATGAGACCTCCCAGGACGTAAGTCCTCTGAAGGGCCCTGGTAGATCACCAGGTTGATAGGCCGGAGGTGTAAGTCCCGTAAGGGATTCAGCTGACCGGTACTAATCGCCCGTGCGGCTTGACCACGTTGTACTTATCATTCCTGATCGTGAAGACGCAGCGTCTGGCTGCACTCGAGAATCTCCGTGTTCGGCGGCGGCGGGGCGACTCGCCGCTTCTTTTCGATTCCCGGTGACTTTACCGGAGGGGCCACACCCGTTCCCATCCCGAACACGGAAGTTAAGCCCTCCAGGGCCGATGGTACTGCGCTGGTAACGGCGTGGGAGAGTAGGTCGTTGCCGGGGTAATTCTGACGCCCGGGTCATCTGACCCGGGCGTTGTTGTGTTCGGCGTCAGCGGAGGAACGTGGTCCCGATCGCGAGAAGAAAGCCGAGAACCGTCGCGACGATACAGGCGCCCGCCATGACGTAGTCGAAGTGAGTCTCCGCGCGGCGGTCGGCGAGAGACAGCGCGAGGCCCGCCACGAGGCCCCCCACGAAGCCGCCCGCGTGCGCGGTATTGTTCACGCCCGGCATCAGGAAGCCGAGCACGAACAGGATGAGCGCCCACTGACCGTACTGTTTGAGCACCATGGCGCCGTACGTGCCGCCCCGCTTGTGGCCGAAGGCGACGATGGCGCCGAGCAGACCGAAGATTGAGCCCGAGGCGCCGATGGTAAAGGGATGGCCGAGCACGTTGGAGGCCACGAAGCCCACGACGCCGGCGACCGTGAAGATCACCACGAGGCGAGCGGGGCCGTAAATCTCCTGGACGGCGGGGCCGAGCTGCCGGATCCACATGACGTTGAACACGATGTGGAGCAGGCTGCCGTGCAGGTAGATCGCGGTGAGGAGCGTCCACCAGCGGCCGAGCTCCCACGGAATGGAGCCGCTGGCGCCGAGCACGAAGAGCGCCTGATTACTGGGCGCGAAGATGTCGAACATTCCGCGCGGGCGCAGCGCCGCCAGTGGATCGAAGACGAGACTGACGATGTAGAGCGCGATGCAGGCCGCCGTGACGACGTCCGTGAAGCTGCGGCGTCGAAAGATCTTGCCGAGGGGGCCCGCGAACCCCCACATGCCCGGATTGCGCCGCCCGCACACGAGACACTCCGCGGCGTCGGCATTGGTGAGGCGGCCGCACGACGGACAGAGGATCGATCCCGACGTCTTACGAAACATCGTCAGGCGGCTCCGCCTCGACGCGATACCGCTCGTCGAGCCAGAGCCCGAGATCGATGAGGCGGCACGTCAGTCCGCAGAAGGGGCGATGCGGGTTGTCCTGCCAGGTGACGGGCGCACGGCAGGTCGGGCAGCGAACGCCGCGCGCCCGCGGCATGCGGTCATCGGCATGCCGGGGCCGGCATTTCTCGCTCGCCCGCGCGGATGGTCGATCGTCATCCGGGGCATCGTACTGGTGGCCGACAAAGCGGTCAACTCAGCCATAGTCACGTCACGCCGCACGCTTGCCGGGCGCTTGCCGTTGACACCCCGCGGACCCTCACGTAAAGTTGCGTCGATTTCGTTCACGAAGTTCATACCTTGGCTTCCAGGAGATCCGACACGATGAACGGGATGGACTGGCTGTGGCGCCGCGCCGCGCTGTTGCTCCTCGCTGCGCTGGCGGTGGTGACGCTGGTGTCCTTTGCGGCCGCTCCCGCGGCTCTCGCGCAGGCGCCGAGCGTGCAGCCGGCTCCCGCCCACCAGGCGGGCGGAGAGGCGAATCTGAAGATCCCCGACCTCTCCCAGGCGACGTTCCTCGGGTTCAACGGCCGCTCGCTGCTGATGGGCGGTCTCGTCGTGTGCGTGCTCGGTCTGCTCTTCGGCCTCGTCATCTACACCCAGCTCAAGAACCTGCCCGTGCACGCGTCGATGCTCGAGATCTCCGAGCTGATCTACGAGACGTGTAAGACGTACCTCATCACCCAGGGCAAGTTCATCCTCATCCTCGAGATCTTCATCGGCGCCATCATCCTGCTGTATTTCGGATTCCTGCTGCACTTCGAGGCGATCAAGGTCTTCATCATCCTCCTCTTCAGCCTCGTGGGCATTGCCGGCAGCTACGGGGTGGCGTGGTTCGGGATCCGCGTCAACACCTTCGCCAACTCGCGCACGGCCTTCGCCAGCCTCGAGGGAAAGCCGTACCCCGTGTACGCCATCCCGCTCAAGGCGGGCATGAGCATCGGCATGCTGCTCATCAGCGTCGAGCTCTTCATCATGCTGTGCATTCTGCTGTTCATTCCGCGGGATCTCGCGGGCTCCTGCTTTCTTGGCTTCGCCATCGGCGAATCGCTGGGCGCCTCGGCGCTCCGAATCGCCGGAGGCATCTTCACGAAAATCGCGGACATCGGCGCGGACCTGATGAAGATCGTCTTCAATATCAAAGAAGACGATGCGAGAAACCCGGGCGTCATTGCGGACTGCACCGGCGACAACGCGGGAGACTCTGTGGGTCCGAGCGCCGATGGGTTCGAAACCTACGGCGTCACAGGTGTCGCGCTCATCACGTTCATCCTGATGGCGGTCCCGAGCGAGGCCGTCCAGGTGCAGCTGCTGGTCTGGATTTTCATGATCCGCGTCACGATGGTCGTGGCCAGCGGGTTCTCCTACCTGGTGAACGGTGTCGCCATGCGCGCGCGCTTCGGCGACGCCATCGCGATGAACTTCGAAACGCCGCTCACGATTCTCGTCTGGGTCACGTCGATTGTCTCGGTCGTGCTCACCTACGTGATTTCGTACCTGCTGATCCCGGAGCTGGGCGACGGCACCATGTGGTGGAAGCTGTCCACGGTCATCACGTGCGGGACGCTCGCCGGCGCGATCATTCCCGAGCTGGTGAAGCTGTTCACCTCTACGGGATCGGCCCATGTCCGCGAGATCGTCTCGTCGTCGAGAGAAGGCGGTGCCTCCCTGAACATCCTTGCGGGCCTCGTGGCCGGCAATTTCAGCGCGTACTGGCTTGGCCTCTGCATCGTGGGGCTGATGAGCATCGCGTACTGGGTGAGCCTGATGGGCTTCGACGCGCTGATGATCGCCGCGCCGGTGTTCGCGTTCGGCCTCGTGGCGTTCGGGTTTCTTGGAATGGGACCGGTGACCATCGCGGTGGACTCCTACGGTCCGGTTACCGACAACGCGCAATCAGTGTTCGAGTTGTCGATGATCGAACATATCCCGGGCGTCGCGAGCGAGATTAAGAGCGACTACGGCTTCTCGCCGGATTTCACGACGGCCAAGCACCTGCTGGAGGAAAA
>CAYQQT010000488.1:0-3610 GCA_964419375.1 uncultured bacterium | reverse complement strand
GCCGCGGCCGGGGGGGCAGCGCCGGCCGTGGGGCCGGTGACGCCGCCCTAACGCATGTGGCAGGACATCCGCCGGTGTCTCGCCCTGCTCGCGCCATCCCTGCGATGGCGGTGGGCACTGCTCATCCCTGTCGTGCTCGCGGCGGCGGCGGCAGAGACGGTGGGAGCGGCGACGGTGTTCGGGCTCATCAAGATCATCGGCGACCCCTCGCAGGCGGCGACGTCGTCGCCGTCGGCTACACGCCCGACTCCTGCACGAGCTCGACGCCGTGATCAAGCCCAACGCCGTCTACCGCGATCCTTCGCTCTACGGCCGCTTCGTGGGCGCGCACACACCCGATGGCGCGTGGACGGACAGCAAAGCCCCCAGGCGCCCGCTGGCCCCTGCGCCCGACGATCTGGGGAAGCTGCATCTCGGCACCCCGTGCTTCATCACGGAGACGCGCCCGGTGCGGGCGTTCCGTCGCCGGCTTCTGTCCCCGCTGCCGCGCCTGGCGCACGCGCTCGCCGATCACGTCCTCGCGGCCGCCGCCCGCCCGCTACGCGCCACGCGCCCGCCGCGATTCACCGTGCATTCCGCGGCTCCCTCACCCACATCCAGCGGGCGGACGCCCTGCGGCGGATCGCGGCGGCGGGGCTGTCGTTCCGGGGCGGAATCACGCCGGGCCTCGGCCCGCGCGCGATCGCGCCCGAGCGCGCGCGGGCGCTGATGGACGAGCTGCAGCCGAAGGCCTGGTGGTCGACCGCATCCCGCGCTGGCGCTACCGGCTCGGCATGCGCGAGTGCAAGGCCGTGCTGTCGCTCGTGGGTCACGGCGAGCTCTGCTACCGGATGGGGGAAGCTTGGGCGGCGCGGCGCGTGCTCGTCTGCCAGGATCTCTCCCACCTCCGCATGCGGTTTCCGCTCGAGGCCGGCCGCAATGTCGTGTACTGCCCTCCCGATCTCAGCGATCTGGTGGCGATCCTCGACGACATCGAGGTCAAGTTTGCGCGCTACGTGAACATCGCCGAGCAGGGCCACGCCGACTGGCGCGCGTGGTCGGCGCAGTCCATCGACGTGTTCCGCGCCGACTTCGCGCCGCTGTACGAGCGCGGCTGAGACGCCGCTGATGGCACAATGAGGCGGTGGAGCATCCAGGTGGAGCGCGGACGGAGGGTGCGATGGGGCTCGAGGACACGCTGAGCGAGACGCTGACCCGCGCGATGAAGGACAAGGACCAGCGCACGGTGGACGTCGTGCGCATGCTCAAGACGCGGGTGATGGAGCGCAAGACGGCCAAGGGGTTCGCGGGCACCGTGGACGACGCGCTCGTCCTCGACGTCATCGGCGCCTATCGCAAGCAGCTGCAGAAAGCGCTCGCCGAGTTCGAGAAGGTGGGCGAGCGCGGCGCCGCCCAGGTCGCGCAGCTTCGCTTCGAGATCGGCTTTCTGGAACGCTACCTGCCGCGCGGCATGGACGAGACCACGCTGCGCGCGCTCGTCAAGGACCGCCTCGCCGCTCTCGCCGTCACCGACGCCAAGCAGGTGGGGCGCCTCGTCGGCGACATCATGAAGAGCCACAAGGGTCAGGTGGAGGCGGCGGACGTCAAACGGATCGCCGAGGAGGTGCTCAAGCCATGACCGCGATGCTGGCCGAGGTGGTGCCGCAGCCGCGCGCGTGGCGCGGCCCGTCGCTTGCCAGCGACGAGTACCTGGTGCCCATCCCGGAGGAGTGCCGCCGTGAGCTGCGGGGCGTGCTGGAAGAGCTGCGCGCAGCACCCGTCCCCACGCTGCTCCTGCTGCCCGAGCACTTCGACCTCGCCGCCTGTGCCCGGTGGATGGCCGGCGCGCGCGAGCGCCTCGACCACGGCCCGGGCTTCGTCATCCTCGATCGCCTCCACCTCGACGACATGACCCGCCAGGAGGCGATCGACATCTACTGGATCCTCGCCAACCTGATCGAGCCGCCGGTGGCGCAGGAGTGGAAGGGCACCGTCATCTACGACGTGCGCCACGACGGACAGGAGTACGGCGCCGACACCCGGGGCGCGCTCACCCCGGGCGGCCTCGAGATGCACAACGACAGCAGCATGGGCGAAGCGCCGCCGAACTACCTCGGGCTCCTGTGCCTGCAGACGGCGAAGAGGGGCGGCATGAGCATCGTGTCGAGCGCGCTCGCCGCCCACAACCACTTCATGCAGAGCCGGCCGGACGTGCTGCAGCGCCTGTACGAGCCCTTCTACCGCGACCACCAGGACTACCAGGCGGCGGACGCGGCGTCGAAGAACAACCGCCCGGTCTTCGCCTGGGACGGCAAGCTGCGCACCCGCTTCAACGCCCGCCACATCGTGCGCGGCTACGAGAAGACCGGCCGCGTGCTGGATCCCCTCGGCGCGGAGGCGGTGCGCCTGATGGACGAGTTCCTCAGCGACCCGCAGCACCGTCTCGACCTCTGGCTGGAGCGCGGCCAGATCCAGATCCTGAACAACCGCGTGATCGTGCATGGCCGCACGCCCTACGAAGACCACGACGATCCCGAGCGCCACCGCCACCTCATCCGTCTCTGGCTACGCGCCGGCGACCGCCGCCAGTTCCGGGGATAGGCGACCCGGTATCGAGGAGCGCCACGGCTCCGCCGGGGCGCTGCCGAGCGTGGGGGCTTGGGGGCCCGTCGAGGCCCCCCATGTAGATCAAGAAGGTTCAGGCCGAGCCCGTGCTTTAAACGAACGTCCGCCGATCGGCCTTAGGCCCGTCGCGGCCCCTGTCGCCGGCACGACACGTGCTTTTGTGAGTCTCGGGAGGCGACTATGCGACTTGGCAGACAGAGTGGCAACATCGAAGACCGTCGTGGGATGTCGCCGGGGGTCGCGGTCGGTGGCGGGCTCGGCACGATCGTTCTGGTGCTCGTTGCGCTCTTCTTCGGCGTCGATCCCAGCGTAGTCCTTCAGGGGGGCGGTCCCGCCGAGCCGCCGCCCATGACGCAGCCGCAGCACCCGTCCGCCTCACCCGCCGCGGATCCGATGAAGGAATTCGTGGCCGCAGTATTGGCGGACACCGAGGACACGTGGCGCGTGCTCTTTCGGGATATGAACCGTGAGTACAAGGAGCCCCGGCTGGTCCTCTTCTCGGGGGCGGTGAACTCCGCGTGCGGCATGGCGCAGTCCGCGTCCGGTCCTTTCTATTGTCCGCCGGACCAGAAGGTCTATCTCGACATGTCCTTCTTCCGCGATCTCCAGAATCGTTTCCGCGCCCCCGGCGACTTCGCCCAGGCGTACGTGATCGCGCACGAGGTGGGCCACCACGTGCAGACGCTGCTCGGGATCTCGCAGAAGGTGCGCGGGCTCCAGCAGCGCGCGAGCGAGCGCGAGGCGAACGCGCTCTCCGTGCGGCAGGAGCTCCAGGCGGATTGCTTCGCGGGCGTCTGGGCCTTCCACGCTAACCGCTCCCGGCAGGTGCTGGAAGCGGGCGACGTCGAAGAAGGCCTGAATGCGGCGGCGGCCATCGGCGACGACCGCCTGCAGCGCCAGAGCCGCGGCACCGTGGTGCCCGATGCATTCACCCACGGCACCTCCGCCCAGCGCGTGCGCTGGTTCAAGAACGGCCTCGAAGCCGGCGACGTCCGGCAGTGCGACA
>CAYQQT010000487.1:0-3618 GCA_964419375.1 uncultured bacterium | reverse complement strand
TGTTCCGGGAAGACCTTTCATCTCAGCGTACGCTCCTATGCCCGTCCTTCTTCGAACTCCTTGTTGATCCTCAGCTGCGCATGGTGGCCGACATGGTGCGCGCGACTTCGGTTGGCTCCGGCGGGCCGGGGCGCGCCACGGGGTCCGGGACGGGCAGGGCGGGGCGGTGACGGTCATTCAGCGCTTCGGGGGCGCGCTGAACTTGAATGTGCACCTCCAGTCGTTGGTGCTCGACGGCGTGTTCACGCGGTCCACGGCCACCGAGGACCCGGTGTTCCATGCGCTGCCGGCGTCTGCCGGCCCACGGGCCGGCGTGTGGGGCGCTCTACTCGGTGAGCCCCGCCGACGGTCGCGCCTCCCGGGGCGCTTGACGGGGGCCGCCGGGGCTGTGGGCCTTCAACTCGTCCGCGAGCGGCTTACGCGGCACCGGCTCAGCCCTTCACCCCGCCGGCTCCCCATCCCTGCACGAGATAGCGCTGCACCGCGACGAAGAAGCCGACGGTGGGCACCGTGATCATCACGCCCGCCGCCATGATCATGCCCCAGTCCACGATCGTCGCGTTGAACAGGTCGTTGACGCCCACCGGCAACGTCTTCAGCTCCTCGGACGTGATCAGCACCAGCGCGAAGAGGAAGTCGTTCCAGGCCAGGATGAACGTGAAGATCGCCGCCGCGATCAGCCCGGGCAGGGCCAGCGGCAGCACCACGTACCACACCGTCCTTCCCCTCCCGGCGCCGTCCACCAGGGCCGCCTCCTCCAGCTCGAGCGGGATCGACTGGAAGAACGCGCGGAGCACCCACAGGCAGAACGGCAGGCAGAAGGTGGTGTAGGACAGCACGAGGGCCAGCCGCGTGTTCACGATCCCGAGCTGCCTCACGAGGATGTAGAAGGGGATGATGATCATGATGGGCGCGAACATGTAGGTGAGCAGGATCAGGCCGGCCACGCTGTCGCGCCCGCGAAAGCGGTAGCGCGTGAGGCCGTAGGCGCCGAGAGCGGACACGGTGAGCGTCAGCAGCACGGTCGCGCCGGCCACCACCACGCTGTTGCGAAAGAACACCAGGAAGCTCGTGTCGGCGAAGAGGCGCGAGAAGTTCTCCAGGGTGGGATGCAGCGGCACGAAGCGCGGGGTGGCAAAGATCTCGCCCGAGGGCTTGAGCGCGGTCGAGAGCATCCAGAGGAACGGGAAGGCGGCCCCGATCAGCAGCACCGCGCCGGCGGCGTAGAGGCCGACCGCTCGCCTCACGCGAAGACCTCCTCGCTCCGGAACACCCGGAAGTACACTGCCGTCGCCGCCAGCAGCATGGCGAACATGATCACCGCGAGCGCCGCCCCCATCCCCGCCTGCAGATAAGTGAAGCTGCGGGCGTAGGCGTAGACCGGCAGGGTGCGGATGTAGCGGCTCACCCCGCTGTCGCCGGCCATCAGCCACACCGTGTCGAACTTGGTGAACATCCAGATGCTGCGCAGCAGCACGATCACGAAGAGCACGCTCGCGGTCTGCGGGAGGGTAACGTGCACGAACCGGCGCCACGCCGACGCGCCGTCGACCGTGGCCGCCTCGTAGAGCTCGGGCGGGATCGTCTGCAGCCGCGCCAGGTACGTCACCACCACGAAGGGGAAGAACTGCCAGACGCTGGTGATGATGAGCGACGCCATCATGTAGTCGGGGCCGAGCCAGGGCACCGGGGTCGGCACGAGCCCCGCGCGCAGGAGCAGATGGTTCACGAGGCCGTAGGAGTCGTTGAGCAGCCACTTCCACAGGATGACGGCCACGATGGTGGGGATCATGTAGGGAAAGAGCACGACGCCGCGCAGGAGATTGCGCCCGCGGAACCCCTCGTTGAGGAGCAGCGCGGCCGGGACCCCGACGCCGAGCTGGAGCACCATCGTCGCGCCCGCGTAGATGGCGCCGTAACGGAAGCTCGCCCAGAACTCGGGGTCGGTCGCGAAGTAGCGGTAGTGCCGCAGGCCGACGAAGCTCTGGACCGGCATGAAGGCGTGCTTGTCGAAGAGGCTGAGCCAGATGTTGTAGAGAACGGGGAAGACGACGAGCCCGCCCAGCAGGACGAGTGACGGGGCGAGGAGGAGCCAGCCGACAAGCGCGCTCTTCCTCACTCGCCCCGTCCGGGCTCCGGACTTACGACCAGCGCTTGTGACCGAGCTGGGTGAGAAGCTCCTCGGCGCGCTTCTGCGCCCGATCGGCCTCCGCCTTCGGGTTCTTGCCGCCCACCATGACCTCCACGACCATGTCCGCCACGATGCTCGAGCCGTCGAGCTCGGCCAGGAACGGCATGAGATTGTCCTCGGGCCGGGTGAAGCCGAGCGGCAGGAAGCGGTTGTCGCGGAGACCGGTCAGCATCACGTCGTGCCACGCCTTCCACTTCTTGATGCGCTCGTTGGCCAGGTAGGCCGGATCGCCGAGCATGGACTTGAAGATCGGCGTGAGGTGGATCGGTACCGAGTGGCAGTACTGGAGGTAGTGTTCCTTCTTGTAGAAGAGTCTGAGGAACTCGAAGGCCTCGTTCGGGTACTTGGACTGGTTGAAGACCGCCCAGTTCTCCCCGTCGAGCGCGGAGATGCCGACCTTGCCCGACGGCCCATGCGGCCGCAGCATCGGCATGAAGTGCTCGGGGTCCCGCATGCCTTCGGGCGCGTACTTCTCGATATAGCCGATGGCCCGAGCGCCCGAGAGGTAGCTCATCGCGATCTTGCCGGTGGCCAGCGCGGCCTGCGTGTCGAGATACTTCTGCCCCGACCAGCCCTGCGACTGGAACTTGTTCAGCTTCTGCAGGTAGTCGAGCGTCTCCAGCATGGACTTGCTGTTGAGCTGGGGCCGCCACGTCTTGGCGTCCACCCAGGATCCCCCGTTCGACGCCATCCACTCCGCCGGGTGCACGAAGCCCATGTAGAGCTTCTCGCCCGGCATCTGGAACGCGTAGCGGCCGTCCTCGGTCAGCGCCGCCGCCAGCTTGAGCATGTCGTCGTACGTCTCCGGCGTCTTGAGCCCCTTCTTCTCGCGCAGGTCGCGACGCTCGCAGAAGTAAGTCGCGCCCATCGCATGGGTAACCCCGTAGTACTTACCGTCGAAGTACTGGAGCTTCCGTGTCGCCTCGTGGATGTCGTTCTCGCCGAGCGTCCGGATCAGCTCATCCATCGGGCGCAGCAGGTTCTTCGTGTAGAGCGACGCGGTCATGAACGGATTGAGCTGCGTGAGATCGGGCGGGCTGCCCGCGGCGAGCGAGGCGAGGAGCTTGGTGTTGAGGTCGCCCCAGCCGAGCGCCTGCTGACGCACCTTGAAGCCAGGGAACTTTCGCTCGAACTCGGCGACGCTCGTCTCCTGGATGATCTTGACTGTCTGCGGCTCGACTTCGGTATGCCAGACCTGAAGCTCGCGCACCTGCTGGCCGATCGCGGCGGGCGCGCGTCCGAGCGTGGCGGCACCGATGACCGCTCCGGTACCGGCCAGGAAGCGACGACGGGAGACGCGAGACGAGGATACGGGCGTGTGGGCCATCAGAGCCGCTCCTTCCGTGGTGCCTTCGTTGCCCTTCCGAACGTGCCGGATTCCGTCTGGATCGGGGCTGAGTCTACTCGGCTCACGTCGTGTGTCAAGT
>CAYQQT010000486.1:0-3618 GCA_964419375.1 uncultured bacterium | reverse complement strand
TCGGGCTTCGGAGTCCCCGGACCACGTGGATGGTGGCCGATTCGGACCGAGGGCGACTGGGCTCCATCGACACGCCGACGTGCGGTCCTCGTTGAGAGGGAAACGGGTCCTGGGACCTCGAAGCCCGATCCGCCCCCGCCGAACGCAGGTCGGCGCAAGCTTCAGGGCGGCGCACTACGCGGGAGTCGCGGTCTTTCTGGCGAGGACCATCCACTCTTTGCTTTGGCGTCCTCTGGGGGAGCGGAGCGGGGGGAAGGCGCGCTCGATGCGGAAGGGAGGTGTGAAGTGGCGGCGGACGTCGGCCTCCGTGACGCGGAAGGGGGGGCCGGCGGTGGAGGCGCGGAGAGGGAAGAAGGAGGCGAGGAGCCAGCCTCCTTCGCGGAGGACGCCGGCGATGGCGCGCACGTATTCCGCGCGGCGCGCGGGGTCGATGGCGCAGAAGCAGGTGTACTCCCACACGCCGTCGAAGGCGTGGGCGAGCTCCGGATCGCGGTCGAGCGTGAAGACATCACGCTCCAGGAACTCGACGGCGACGCCCTCGCGCGTGGCGAGCGCGCGCGCATCGGCGAGGGCGGCGGGCGAGAAGTCGACGCCCACCACGGAGTAGCCGCGCGCGGCGAGGTAACGCGCGTCGTGACCGCGACCGCACCCGGGCACGAGCACGCGTCCGCGCGGGGGCGGTGTCGTCTCCACGAAATCGACGAGAGCGGGCGCCGCGCCGCCCATCTCCCACCCGTCGCCGCCGCGGGCGTAGAGGTCTTCCCAGAAGGCGGGCGCGCTCACACGGGCCATGCGAATCCCTCGAAGTTGGCGATGGCGCGCTCGGCGCCCGCCTCGATGAGCTCGCGGCCGGTGTGGGCCGTGGTGACGCCGATCACTCGCATGCCCGCGTTGCGCGCGGCGTGCACGCCCACGAGCGCGTCCTCGAAGACGAGACACTCGGAGGGACGCAGCGCGAGCTGTTCCGCGGCGCGCAGGTACACCTCGGGGTTCGGTTTGCCCCAGCGGACGTCGTCGGCGGCGACGACGACGTCGAAGCGCTCGCGCAGTCCGAGCTCGCCCAGCAGTCGCTCCACGTCGCGGCGGGTGGCGGAAGTGGCGACGGCGCGCTTGACGCCCAGCCGCTCGAGCTCGCCGACGAAGTCGGACACTCCCGCGATCGCCTGCACGCCGCGACCGGCCAGGCGCGTGTAGTGCTCGCGCTTGCGCTCCGCCAGCCGTCGCGCCTCCTCGGGCGGGAGCGTGCGGCCGAGCAGCAGGGCCGCCGCTTCTTCCGCGGGGCGCCCGATGGTCAGTCGCCACGAGGTATCCGTGCACGCCACGCCTTCGTCCTCGAGGAGCGCCGCCCACGCCGCCCGGTGGTGGGCGCCGGAGTCGATGAGGACGCCGTCCATGTCGAAGATCACGCCGCGGGCTTCCGCGCCGCTCACTCGCTCACCGCGTGCGTCACTGCCGCAGCCGGTACAGCGGCGCCAGCGCGCGGAACGTCTCCAGCGCCGCCGCGCGATACTGCGCCTCCGTCCACCGCGCGGCCTCTTCGCCGGACACCGCGCGCCCGAGCACGAACTGCCCGTCGCGCGTGCGCAGCAGCCCGTCGGCCAGCTCCGCAAGCTGCTCGGGGGTGAGGTCCGCGAGCGGCGCCGCCGGCTCCTCGTCGTGCTCGTTGTTGAACCAGGCCAGACCGCGCACCCGGCGCAGGACGGGCCCGAGGCGGCCCGCGTTCTTCTTCCACGCGGACGCCCAGCGCTTCTTGTCCTCGTGCTCCGGGCCCACCTCGAAGAGGAAGCGCACGCAGCGGCGCGAGACGGCGACCTTGAAGTGACAGTGCTTCTTGTAGCCGCGCGCGTCCGGGCCGAAGGCCACCCAGGTGTCGGCGGGCGGGTTGACCGTGCGGCGGGCGTGCTTGGCCACGTGCGCGAAGGCGTCGCCGCCGGTGGCGCGACTGACGCCGGGGCTCAGGCTGTGTCCGATCGCCTCCAGCTTGGGCCGCACGCGCGCGCGGAGCTCCGCCATGCGCGGTTGAAAGCCCTTGATCTCGAAGATCTTGAAGTCGGTGGCGCGGAAAGCGGCGGACGGCATCGACGCTCAGCACACTCCTGATAGATGACGGGATCGCACGGGGCCTCCTGGTCCGCCCCGAATTGGCGGTCGAATCAGCGGCGCTTAGTGTAAATGGTTAGGTATTCCGTGTAAACAAGGAGAGGCGAGATGAGCGACGCTTCCTGCTTTCACAACCTGCACGAGGGCGGCATCGTACGCGAGCTGGCGGCGGGTGTGCGCGCGCGCGTGTTCCCCGGCGTCAACGCGATGCTCTCCGTGGTGACCCTCGAGCCGCATTCGGTGTCGCCCCTTCACGCCCACGCCAACGAGCAGTGGGGCGTGTGTCTGGAGGGCGAGTGGATCCGCATCCAGGACGGCGTGGAGCATCACGTGAAGGCCGGTGACTTCTGGCAGACGCCGCCTCACGTTCCGCACGGCGGCCGCACGCTCGACAGCCGCTGCGTCGTGCTCGACATCTTCGCCCCGCCGCGCGAAGAATACCGGCAGGCGGGCTCCGGCCTCGGTGTTCCTCACCTCGGATGACGACTCGCACCACGTGATGAAACGGACCCGCGGGGCAGGGATGGCTCTCGAACGCCGGGCTGCGGAGGGGTACGTCTTTCGAGTGCCATCCCTGCCCCGCGGGTCCTTTACCCGCTGGTTTCCGGCGTCAGCCATGAGTCGGATCACGCTGCTGGTCCCGCTGATCGTGCTTATCGGCATTCCGCTTAGCGTGGTGGCGGCGGGCGCGCAGGCGCCGGCGGCGCCGCCCGGGCTCTCTTTGTATGGGCAGAGCTGGGCGGTCGTCGTGGGGGTGGATCGGTTCAAGCACCGGACGGTGTCGCGGCTGAATTATGCGACGAACGACGCGCGGTCGGTGGCGAAGGCGCTGGTGCCGCTGGGGTTTCCGGAGAAGAACATCACGATGCTGCTCGACGAGCAGGCCACGCGAGGGGAGATCGAGCGCGTGCTGAGCAGCGCCATCCGGCGCGTGGCGGGGCCCAACGACCGCCTTGTCATCTTCTTCGCCACGCACGGGGTGACGCTGTCGCTGCCGGGCGGCGGGGAAGAGGGCTACCTGCTGCCGCACGACGGCGATCCGGACGACCTCCCCCTCACCGCGCTTGCGATGCAGCAGCTCAAGCAGATCGGCCAGCGAATCGCCGCCAAGCACATCCTGATCGCGGTGGACGCCTGCTACGGCGGCTTCAGCCTCCTGCGCGCGCAGGCGCCGCCGGTCACCGACCGCCGCTACCTCGAGCTGGTCGGGCGCAGCCGCGTCATGCAAGTGCTCACCGCCGGGCGCAAGGACGAGCCGGTGATCGAAGAGCGCGGCCACGGCGTGTTCACGCGCAAGCTGATCGACGGGCTCGAGGGCCACGCCGACGAGAATCGCGACGGCCTCATCACGCTCTCCGAGCTGGGGGCGTGGATGCACCCGCGCGTCGCGCAGGCGTCCGACTACAAACAGGACATGCAGTGGGGCAGCCTGGACGGCGAAGGCCAGTTCGTGTTCGTTCTGCCGCCGTCGCCGGCGGCGCCCGTGACGCTCGCGCCCGCGCGATCTCCGGCGGAGGC
>CAYQQT010000485.1:0-3618 GCA_964419375.1 uncultured bacterium | reverse complement strand
GCGGCTCATGCGGCGTGCTCAGTACGGACGAAACGCATTGGTCTTCATGCCCCAGGCGTCGCCGGCGAGCACCCTGCGCGCACCCGTGTAGCCGTCCATCAGCATGGCGAGGTCCAGGCGGTCCGTGGGGTTGCCGATGCGCACGAAGTGCCGGCGGTCGGTGGCGGGCACGTTGTAGCCGCCGTAGGCGGAGTGCACGTAGCGGTAGTGCTTGAGCGCGAGCCCGAAGGTGTCCGCCGTGATGTTCGTGCCTCGCTTGCCCTTGGGGAACGAGAAGTGCTCCGGCACCTGGCCCGACACCTCACCGATGAGCCGCCGGCTCTCCGCGAGCACGCGGTCGGCCTGCGCGGCGTCCAGCGTGCCGAAGTCTTCGTGATGGACGCCGTGCGAGCCGATGAGGAAGCCCTCCGACGTCAGCCGCCGCACGTCGGCGGCGGTCATGGGGCGCGCCTCGGTGAAGCCGCGCTGGCTGTCGTGCGCGAAGGAGCTGCCGTCCAGCACGTGCCCGATCGAGATGAAGAAGCACGCGGGGATCTCGAAGTAGCGCAGGTACTCGATCGCCCACGCGTTGTCGCGGTAGCCGTCGTCGAAGGTGAGGGCGGAGGCCACCTCGTCGTTCTTGCCCGAGCGCAGCCGCTCCACCGCCTCGTCGAGCGAGAGCACCGGGTGGTGCCGGCGCAGGAAGTCCACCTGCTCCACGAAGTCCTCCAGCGGCACGCACATGTGGTTGAGGGGCCGGTTGGCGACGAGGTGGTAGTACAGGACGGCGATGGGGGCGCGTCCTTCGCGCGTCAGGCGCCGGCGTGTGGCCGCCAGCTTCGGCGACAGCAGGGCGTACTGCAGGAGAAGGCGCGCGTGCTGGAGCGCGGAACGGCCCGGGCGCACGCGCGTGGCGCCCGTCAGCCGCTCGATGTCGCGCGCGCCATCGGGGGGGGAGTCGCTCGGCCGCAGCGCGGGCAGCGGCAGCCCTGCGCCGAAGGAGGCGGCCGCGCGGCGCACGGCGTCTACGCACAATTGGGCGGCGCCGAGCTCCGCCTTGATCTTCACGGTGGCATCGGAATCCTGCTCCTCGATCGCGAACGTCCGCTCGCCGAGCACGGCCGCCTGCCGCGCGCCCGGTGCCGCGTGCTCGATGGTGAGCATGATCTCGCCCGCGTGCCGGCGCGCGCGGAGGGCGAGCGTGCCGTGCGAGAAGCACCGGTTGTCCGGGGCCCGGCCCGCCACCACCACGCCGAGGTGCGCCCGCAGCGAGCCCACGATGGCGGCGGCGTGCGCGTCGTCGACGCGGTCGACGGTGTGCACGGCCACGCCCGTGTCGCGCTCGAGCGCCGCATAGTCGTCCGCACGCAGGGGGGGATGCACGCGCTCGTACATCGCGAGCGCGAGCGCGGTCACCCGCTCGCGCGCGCTCGGGCGCAGCACCTCCGTGCGGCTGACCACGATCCCGCGCACGGAGAAGGCGCGCTCCCTGCACAGGCGCTTGAGGAGCGTGCGATGCACCTGGCGAAGCGGTCCCGCCGTGAAGATCACCACGCTGAGGCGGTCGGCGTCACGACTCATCGAGCTCTCCCGTCGCATCGAGTGTCCCCGTACAATCGAGGGTCCCCGTATAGGCGCGCAGCCAGCGCCGCCGTGCCTGCGGCCAGCCGTACTGCTCCACGTCCGTTCTCGCCCGCCGCGCCATCTCCACCGCGCTCTCGGGGTTCTCCAGCAGCGTCGTCACCGCCTTGGCCATGGCGGCGGGGTCGTCCGGGGGCACGATGAGCCCCGTCTCGCCGTCGCGCACCATGGTGGCGATCTCACCCGTCCCCGTGGACACGACGGGCAGCCCCGCCGCGAAGGCCTCCAGCACCGAGTTGGGCTGGTTGTCGATGACCGAGGAGTTCACGAAGATGTCCCCCTGCGCGTAGACGTCCGGCATCGCGTCCGGGCTCACGCGCCCCAGGAAGGTGACGCCGCCGAGGTTCCGGGAGGCGACGAGCGCGCGCAGGCGCGACTCTTCGCTGCCGTAGCCGGCCAGCGTGAGCGTGGCCTCCGGGTAGCGCGCCCGCACGAAGCTGAAGGCTTCCACCGTGTTGGCGACGCGGTAGTGCGCCTCGAAGTTGCGCACCGACACCAGGCGCGGGCGTAGCGGGGACCGCTCCCGGTACGCGAAGCGGGTGGTGTCCACGACGTTGCGGATGATCTCCGTGCGGTGCCCGTGGCGGGCGAACACCTCGCTCAGGAACTGCGAGGGCACCACGATGGTGTGCGCGAGCGTGAGCCACGGGTGGACGAGGGCGCCCCAGTGGCTGAGATGGTCGTCCGCCTCTCCGCTGCGGTAATTGAGCACGACGCGGGCGCCGAAGAGACGCGCGGCCAGGATCGCCGGCAGCGGCGAGACCACGAACGACCAGTACGACGCCGAGAACACGTGGGCGACGTCCACGTGCCGCAGGCGCGCCAGGCTCGGCACGTACAGCGCCTGGTTGAGCAGCGTGCGCGCGTAAGGCAGTCGGCGCAGCCAGCGCAGCCCGCGCGGGAAGGTGGGGTTCACGGGCACGAAGGTCACCTCGTAACCGTCCTCACGCAGCCGCCGCAGCATCATCTGGGCCTGCACGCCCTGGCCGCCCAGGATCTCGAGGCTCGGCGCCACGATGGCGATGCGCGGGCGCATCAGCGGCCTCGCCCCTGCATCGCGCGCACGTACACGTCCTCCAGCTCCGTCACCATGCGGCCCATGCCGAAGCGCGCGCGCACGCGGTCGCGTGCGGCGGCGCCGAGACGGGCGGCCAGCTCGGGTGTCTCCGCGAGGCGGATGACGGCTTTGGCGATGGCGGCGGAATCACCGGCGGGCACGAGGAGACCGGTGACTTCGTGCTCGATGAGCGCGGGGGTGCCGCCCACCTCCGTGGCCACGACGGGCAGGCCCATCGCCATCGCTTCCAGGAGGACGTTGGACGTCGACTCCGTGAGCGAGGGCTGCACGAAGACGTCGAGCTCGGCGAGCGCGCACTCCGGCTGCTCCGTGCGCCCGCGCAGCACGACCGCCTCGTCGAGGCCGAGGTCGCGCACGGCGGCCGCGAGCTCGGGACGCATGGGACCCTCGCCCCAGATGGACACGCGCGTGTCGTAGCGCTCGCGGACGAAGGCGGCCGCCGTCACGAGGTGGAGGAGCCCCTTCTCCGGGCGCAGGTTGGCCACGGTGCCGATCACCACGCGCTCCGCCTCGCCGTCCTGCTTGAGCACCGCGGCGTGGCGCCCCGTGCTGCGACGGAAGCGGGCGAGGTCGACGCCGTTGACGATGACGTCGATCTTGTGCGCGGGCGCCAGGCGCTCGCTCTCCAGCCAGGCCGCCACCGCCGTCGAGTTGACGACGACACGGTGGGCGAGGCGCAGGACGAGGCGGCTGATGGCGCGGCGCGCGACCGTCCGGTGCCGGGTGCCGAGGTTGCGCTGGCTCGCCACGACGGGTACGCCCGCCGCGCGCGCGGCGAGCACGCCCATGATGTTGCTGTAGAAATCGAAGGTGTGCACGATGCTGATGCGCTCCCGGCGCAGGCGCCGGGCCAGCCGCACGAGGGCGGCCCCCGCGCGGGGCGTCCACAGGGATCCCGCCCCGCAGCTCCACGGGTGTAC
>CAYQQT010000484.1:0-3631 GCA_964419375.1 uncultured bacterium | reverse complement strand
GGCCGTGGCCGGGCCGGCCGGCGCGACCGTGCTGCGTTACGAGCTAGTGCGCGAGGGCACGCCCGCCAGCGGCACGCCGCTGCTCGCGCAGGACATCAGGCTGGACTCGCAGGCCGCCTACCTGATGCGTTGCGACCGGGTGGACTTCGACCTCGGCGCCGAGGCGCTGCCGCATCGCCACAAGGGCGGCGGCATCCGGTGTCTGATCAGCGGCAGCATGGAGCTGCGCGTGGAGGACGAGCCGGACCGCATGATCAAGCCGGGCGAGGCCTGGTTCGAGAGCGGCCGCGAGCCCGTGTACGCCAAGGCGTCGTCCGAGCAGCCCACGAGCTTCATCCGCTGCTCGATCCTGCCGCGCGAGATCCGCGGACAGAGCTCGATCATGTACGTCGATCCCAAGGACGCCGGCAGCAAGCCGCGCAAGTACACCGTGTGTGTCGACGAGCCGATCGAGCTGCCGCGATGAAGTTCGGGTTCTGCCTGCCGACGTTCTCGTTTTCCGATCTCGACTTCAAGATGGCCGGGCGCATCCGCGAGTTCGCCACGCGCGCGGAGGCGCTCGGCTACGACGCGCTGTGGGTGCCCGAGCACCTGCTGACAGCGCGCGGCCTCTACGGCACCGCGTGGCTGTCGCCGCTCGAAGCGCTGTCCTTCGCCGCGGGCGCGACCTCGCGCATCAAGCTCGCCACGGGCATCCTGATCCCACCCATCCGCAACCCGATCTTCCTCGCCAAGGAGATCGCGAGCCTCGTGTTTCTCTCCGGCGGGCGCTTCGAGCTCGGCATCGGCGTCGGCTGGGACGCGGCGGAGTTCGAGGTGGCCGGCGTCCCGCTGCCCGAGCGCGGCGGGCGCACCGACGAGATCCTGGACCTCTGGTCGAAGCTGTGGACGGGCAAGGAAGTCACGCACCGCGGGCGCTACTATCAGTTCCCGCCGGTGGCGCTCGACCCGCCGCTGCCCGGCCCGCCGAAGCTGTGGATGGCCGGCGGCGCCAAGATCAAGACGTCGATGTCGCCCGATCCGGCCGTGATCGCGCCGTCGGTGCTCGAGCGCATCTGCCGGCGCGCCGACGGCTGGCTGGCCCGCGCCGCGGGCACGAACGAGATGATTCTCAGCGACTGGAAGCAGATCGTCCAGCGGCTCGAGGAGATCGGCCGCCCGCGCACGTCGCTCACCTTCGGGCATCTGAACTTCACGCACGTGGTGGCGACGGATCGCGAGGACGTCGCGCACCGCGAGCAGCGCCCGCGCCTCGAGCGGGTGATGGGCACGCACCGGAGCTGGGAGCACGTCACCCAGTGCTATCTGATGGGCACCCCGGCGCAGATCCGCGCGCGCATCCAGGAGCTGGCCGCGGCCGGCCTCGAGTACATCGTGCTCTCACCGCTCGACTACGACCTGGCCCAGCTCGACCTCTGGCAGACGGAGATCGTTCGACACTTCCCCGACTGAGCGCGCGCGCGGCATGGACCTGACGACTCTGGTGCTGTTCCAACTGCTGAACGGCCTCGTCTGGGGCCTGGTCATCGCCCTCATCGCGCTCGGTCTGGCGCTGATCTTCGGCATCATGGAAGTCATCAACGTCGCCCACGGCTCGCTCTACATGCTGGGCGCGGTGATCGCCTGGTACGTGTTCGGGGCCACGGGAAGCTTTGCGGCCGCGGTGCTGATTGCTCCCGTCGCCGTGGGCGCGCTCTCGATGGCGATGGAGCGCGTGGTCTTGCGCCCGGTCGAGAACGAGAAAGTCCTGACCATCATCGCGACCACCGGCGTGATGCTCGTGCTGCAACATTCCGTGCTGGCCACGTTCGGTGGCGGCGTGCAGCGCGTGCCCACTCCGGTGCCCGGCGCCGTGAAGATCCTCGGCATCCACTATCCGGTGTACCGCCTCGTGGTCGCGGCGGCCTCGGTGGCCGCCATCGCCGCGCTCTGGCTCTTCCTGAGTCGGACGCGCTACGGCCTCTGGCTGCGCGCGGTGCGCCAGGACGGCAGGATGGCGACCGCGCTCGGCATCCCGGTCGGCCGCGTCTACATGCTGGCGGTGGGCCTCGGCGGGCTGCTGGCCGGGCTCGGCGGCGTGCTGGCGGCGCCGATCGTCGTGGTGCAGTACCAGATGGGCTTCGACATCCTGGCGACGGTCTTCATCGTCGTGGTCATCGGTGGCTTCGGCAGCCTCTTCGGCGCCGCCGCCACCGCGGTGCTGCTCGGGATGACGGAAGGCCTCATCACGGTCGTGGCCACGCCCACCTGGGCGCGCATCGCGTCGCTGGCCATCATGGGCGCGATCCTGCTCGCCCGGCCCGACGGCATCTTCCGCCGGCGAGCGATCACCCGGTGAAGGCCGGGCTGCTGCTGCTGGCGCTGGTGCTCCTGCCCGCCGGTCTCAACCGGTTCGGCCGCTTCTTCGCCGCCGAGATCTTCACGTGGGCGCTCTACGCAATGGGCTTCAACATCTGCTTCGGCATGGCCGGCATGCTGTCGTTCGGCCACGCCGCCTTCTTCGCCTCCGGCGCCTACGGCGCCACGTTCGCCGTGCTCTACCTGGTGCGCGATCCGTGGGTGGCGCTGGTGGCGGCGATCGTGGCGGCGACGGCGCTGGCGACGCTGGTCGGCTTCTTCGCCGTCCGCGTCGTCAGCCACTCGTTCGTGATCATCACCATCACGTTCTCGCTCGTGCTCCTGCTGCTCGCCCACTCGCAGAAGGACGTGACGGGCGGCGACGACGGCCTCCTCTTCCCGCCGCTGGCGCTGTTCGCCGGCGCCGGGCCGTCGCTGGCCACGCCGCTCGTCGCCTACTACACGGCGCTGGCCGTCCTGGGCGCCGCCTACGTGCTGCTGCGGCGGCTGTCACGCTCCCCGCTGGGCCTGGTCTTCCAGGCCGTCCGCGACAGCGAGCGGCGCGCCACGCTGGCGGGCTACGACGTGCAGCGCTACCGCTGGCTCGCCTTCGTGCTCTCCGGCAGCGTGGCCGGCCTCGCGGGGGGCGTCTACGCGATCACACACGCGCAGGTCAACGCCCAGCTCTTCGACGTGACGGTGTCGGTGGACGCCGTCATCTGGACGCTGATCGGCGGCGCCGGGAGCGTGCTCGGTCCCGCCCTCGGCGCCGCGCTCGTCCTGGTGTTCACGCACGCCGTCAGTCAGTGGATCGTCTACACGCAGATCCCGGTCGGAATCTTATTGATCCTCATCGTGATCTTCTGGCCCCGGGGGTTGTCGGGCGTGTGGCGGTCGTGGCAGGCGAGCTGATCCTCGAAACGCGCGGGCTCAGCCGGCGCTTCGGCGGCCTCCACGCCGTCAACGACGTGAGCCTGAGGCTTCATGACGGCGAGCTGCGCGCGCTCATCGGCCCCAACGGCGCCGGCAAGACGACATTGATAAATCTTTTATCCGGACTCACGCCGGCGAGCGCGGGGGAGATCTGGTTCCGCGCCGAGAACATCACGGCGTGGCCGGCCGCGCGCCGGGCGCGCGCGGGGATCGCGCGCACCATGCAGGTGACGGCCATCTGCCCGACGCTGTCCGTCTTCGAGAACGTGTGGCTGAGCGCCCAGCGGTCGCTGGGGCGGCCGCCCGCATTGGCATCGCGCGAAAGCCTCGGCGGCGTCGCCGAGCGCAGCCGCGAGTGCCT
>CAYQQT010000483.1:0-3656 GCA_964419375.1 uncultured bacterium | reverse complement strand
GCGAGCGAGATCGCGAGATCCAGCCTCGGATCGGTCATGCAGCGATCGTGGGGCCGGAGAGGAGGCTCTCGAACCGGTCCCACGGTATGGCCGTCCACGTCTCGGTCTGCGCGTGGCCGAACGACCGCACGATCATGACCACGCGCGCGGCCACCTCCTCGTCGGGTGCTTCGAAGATGTCGAGGTAATCGTGGGGCCCGAGGATGGCGTAGCTCTTCACCCACTTCACCTGCGGGCAGTCCTTGCGAACCCGGTCCGCGACCGCGGCCTCGAGCTTTTTGAGATCGGCCGGCGTCTTCACGGCCTCGGGCGTCAGTCGGGTGAGCATCACGTAGTGCGGCATATCCTCCTCCTTTCGCGGAGCGACGCGCTGGCGATTACAAGCAATCACGCTGCCACCTCCGCATCCTTTCACCGCCTACAGTTGCGCGCGCCGTCGCCGCCGCCGCTGCGGCACCGTCACCTCAGGTGGGGCAGGGGATACCCAGTTGCCGCGAGCCTCCGTCCCGTAACGCGGCGTTTTGCGTACGCCACGCCTGGCACCCTCCTTGCGGCCGGCTCGGGAGCGAGGGAGGTAACGATGGACGGTAAGACCTCGTGACGCCGGCGGGGGCCGGTTGCCTGTGCGGTGCGTTCGTCTCGGGACCCCGGATCACGCGCGATGCCGCGCTATTCACAGATCTCTACGAGCTCACGATGGCGGCATCGTACTTTCGCGAGCAGATGCATGGCGAGGCGACCTTCAGCCTGTTCGTGCGCCACCTGCCATCGCGTCGCTCATTCCTCGTCGCGGCGGGACTCGAGGACGTCCTCGCGTTTCTCGAGAGCTTTCAGTTCTCCGAAGCCGCAATCCGGTATTTGCGCTCGCTGGGGACCTTCGACGCGCGCTTTCTGGACTTCCTCGGCGACCTGCGCTTCACAGGGACGGTCCGTGCGATGGCCGAAGGCACCGTCTTCTTTGCCGACGAGCCGGTCGTCGAGGTCACGGCGCCGATCGTCGAAGCCCAGCTCGTGGAGACGGCCGTCATCAACTTCATCCATCTTCAGACCGTGCTCGCCAGCAAGGCGGTACGCTCGGTGCTGGCGGCAGGTGGGCGGGCCGTCGTCGACTTCGGCCTTCGCCGCACGCACGGCATCGACGCCGGGATGGCGGCTGCGCGGTGCGCCTTCATCGCGGGTGCGAGCATGACCAGCAATACGCTGGCGAGTTACTACTACGAGATTCCGGCGACGGGGACGATGGCACATTCTTATGTGACGGCATTCCCGAGCGAGATCGAGGCGTTTCGCGCCTTTGCGCGCGTTTTTCCGCGCAGCACGACGTTGCTGATCGACACGTACGACACCGTGGCGGCGGCCCACAAGGCGGTGATCATCGCCAAAGAAATGGAGAGCCAGGGCACCCGACTCGCTGGCGTCCGATTGGACAGCGGCGACCTCGTGGGACTGAGCCGGGCAGTGCGGCAGATCCTCGACGAGGCCGGTCTTTCGTACGTCCGCATCTTCGCCAGCGGCGGACTCGACGAAGACGAGGTGGCGCGATGCCTGGCGGCCGGCGCACCCATCGACGCGTTCGGGATCGGCACGCGCATGAACGTCTCCGCCGACGCGCCGTACCTCGACATGGCGTACAAGCTCGTGAAGTACGAGGGGCGCGATGTGCTCAAGCTCAGCCCCGGGAAGGTGACGTGGCCGGGCGAGAAACACGTCTACAGGCTGCGCGCGGCTGACGGTTCTTTCGAGCGCGATGTGCTCGCGCTTCGTGACGAGGGGCCCCCGAGCGAGGGCGCGGAGGCGCTGCTGCGCACGGTCATGACTGGCGGCCGCCGCCTGGAGCCGGCACCGAGCCTTTCCGCCGTGCGTGAATACTGCGCCCAGCAAGTCGCGGCCCTGCCGGAGACGCTCCGGCGCCTTGTGGGCGATGGTGGCGATGTGGTCGAGCCCAGTGCGCGACTGGCGTCGCTCCGGCGGTCGCTGGAAGCGAAGGCGGAGAAGACCGAAGTGTCGGCCTATCGCGACTGATCGAGCGAAGGACCGACCCGTGGTGACTGCGCTCGAGCTCGACGGCGGTCACGGCGAAGGCGGCGGCCAGATCCTGCTCTACCTCGTGGCCGTCGTCACGCTGGAGCTACCCTGCCTGCTGCTGCTGTACCGCTGAGCCGGCGTGCGTTGGCCCGGCCGAGGGCTCGTCATGACGATGCGGGGCGCCGCGTTCCCATGTGTCCCAGGGTCGCCCCACCGCGCGGCGACCGATCCGTTGCCTGTCGCGCGGAATGCCAGGGAATTCGCGGCCTCCGTGGCCCCCACGGGTGGCACTCGCGTTGCACGCTTCTGCGGAGATCGGACCACCGTCAGATGGTGTTCTGGCGAAAGAGGATCGCGATGCAAGCCCAAGACGTAATGACGCCGAACCCGGCCACCGTCTCTCCTCATGCGAGCGTGGCCGAGGTGTGGGACCTGATGCGTGAGCGAGCGGTCCGGCATATACCGGTGGTCGATGGCGGCGCCCTCATCGGCATGCTGAGCGACCGCGACCTCGCCCACTTCGACATGGCGCGCTTTCTCACCGCCGAAGGAGCCGAGGCGCTTCGACGCGAGCTCGGCACGCCGGTTGTGATGGTCATGAGCGCCGACGTCGTCGCGGTCAATCCCGACGCGGAGCTCGGTGAAGTCGTCGATCTCCTCGTGGAGAACCGGATCGGCGCTGTTGCTGTCGTGCGGCCCGAGACCCAGGAACTCGTCGGCATCGTGAGCTACATCGACGTGCTGGAGGCGGTCCGGGACCTGCTCGAAGTCGCGTGAGGTCGATGCACGGCGCACAGGGAGCCCGGGCGCCGTTTCGCGCGCGCGCGTGTGACTACGAGACGGACGAGTTGCGCGCGCCACGCTGCCACAGCTGCCATGCGGCACGTTCATGATACGAGACGCGGCGGCGGGACGAACGTCGTCGCCGGGGAGCGGCCGCGATGAATCCAGAAGCACGAACGTTGGGTATGTTCAAGAACCGGACAGCCGCGGGCCGAGAACTGGCGGCGAGGATCGAGGCGCTGGTCGAGCAGCCCTGTGTCATCGCCGCCATCCCGCGTGGTGGCGTCGCCGTGGCGCTGCCGATCGCCGAGCGCCTGGCCGTCCCGTTGACGGTGAGTTACGCGCGTAAGCTGACGGATCCCCGAGCGCCCGAACTCGCCTTCGGCTCTCTCGACGAGGACGGTGAAGCGATGATCGACCGCTCGACCGTCGCGGCCCTCGGCCTCGGCCCCGCCGACATCGAACGCGCGAAGGTCCGTGTCGCTGCAGAGATCCAGCGCCGTATTCGCCTCTATCGTGTCCCGCTGCTCGCGCGTCTTCTGCCCGGTGCGGGCGTGGTCCTCGTCGACGACGGGCTCGCGACCGGTCTCACGATGCAAGCGGCGGTCTCGTATGCGCGGCGGCACGGGGCCCGCGAAGTGACCGTCGCCGTCCCCTGCGCCTCAGCGAGCGCGGCGCGAACGATGGGCGAAAGGGCCGACCATGTCGTCAGCCTCGTGGTCGACGAGGAGTTCAAGGCGGTCGGCCATTACTATGCTGACTTCGTGCCGGTGCGGGACGACGAGGTGGTGGCGATGCTGGCGCGCGCGGCGGAACACGTTCCCGGATGACATCCGCGACGCTCCTAA
>CAYQQT010000482.1:0-3667 GCA_964419375.1 uncultured bacterium | reverse complement strand
CGAGGAGCACCACGGCTTTGCCGGGGTGCTGCCGAGCGTTTGGGGGGCTTGGGGGGCCTTTCGAGGCCCCCCATCCAACCAGACCACGTAGGCCGCCTACGTCGCAGGGAGCGAGCGACGAGCCAACGACGGAGATGGGCGTTTTTTCGCGCCTCGTGATCCCCGAAGGGGGGCAGCGCCCTGCCCCTCACCCGATGAACAATCCCCCATTCGGGGAGAGCCACTGCCCGGTGTAGAAGGCCCCCTCCTCGGAGGCGAGGAAGAGCGCGGTGGCCGCGATCTCCTCGGGGCCTCCGGTACGATTGAGCGGCGTGCGGCTCAGCACGACCGCGCGGATGAGCGGTGACATGCCCTCCGTCATGGGTGTCTCGATGTAGCCGGGACAGATCGCGTTGACGCGGATGTTCCGGGAGGCCACCTCGCGCGCCACCGCGCGCGTGAAGCTCAGGATGCCCCCCTTCGCCGCGCTGTAGTGCGGCACCTGCTCGAGGCCCGTCAGGCCCGCCACGCTCGAGAGGTTGACGATGGCGCCGCGGTTGTGGCGCGCCATGATGCGCAGCGCCTCGCGCGTGCAGAAGAAGGTCCCGTTGAGATGCACGCCGATCATGCGATGCCACGAGGCATCCGTCATCTCCTGCGTGATGTCCCAGTGGGTCTGCACGCCCTGGCCGCTGAGCATCTCGGTCACGCGCGCCTCCGACTTGGCGGTGAGGGCGGCTCGGCGGTCGTCGGGCGTGTACGCGATCCCCGCGTTGTTCACGAGGATGTCGAGGGTGCCCAGCTCGCGGTCGACCTCGGCGAACATCGCCTTCACCTGCGCCGAGTCCGAGACGTCCGCCTGCACGGCGCGCGCGCCGGCGCCGATCTCGTCGGCGGTCTTCTGGGCCGCCTCCCGCCGCACGTCGTTGACGACCACGCGCGCGCCTTCCTGGCCGAAGCGCAGCGCGATGGCGCGGCCGATGCCGGAGCCGCCGCCGGTGACGAGCGCGACCTTGTCTTTCAATCTCATCGTCATCTTCCCACGCCCGCCGTCTCGTCGACGGCGGCGTCCTCGCGAAAGTGCGGCATGACCTCCTCCGCGAACAGCTGCATCATCTCCAGCGTGCGCTCGTGGCTGCGCCCGGTCATGCCCGAGCACACGATGCCGGCCTTCAGCTCGTCGGAGAAGACCTTCAGCTTGTCGCGCACGGTGGCGGGACTGCCCACGATGATGTAGCCGCCCTCCTCGAGGTCTTCGAAGGTCAGCTCGGTCGGCATCTTGGGCCGGTTGGCGAGCAGCCGCCGCAGCGAGGCCTCCGTCGTGTAGCCCGGCGGCTGCCAGAAGGGCGTCTTCATGCGCAGGCCCACGTTGTAGACCCACAGCACCTGCTCGCGCGCGAGCTGGTAGGCCTTGGCGTCGTTCTCGGCGACCACGATGGGCAGGTTCACCGTCAGCTGGTAGCGGCTCGCGGTGTACCCGTTCCGCTCGCACGCTTCCCGGTACTCGCCGTAGATCTGCTTGATGCGTGCGATGGGCGTGAAGACCATCAGGTACGGGAAGCGCCGCTTGGCCGCCCACTCCACCGTCTCCGAGCTGCCCTGCGACGGGCACCAGATGGGCGGGTGCGGCTTCTGCAGCGGGCGCGGCCACGGATTCACGTAGTGATAGCGGTAGAACTTGCCGTCGAAGGCGAAGGGGCCCTCTTCCGTCCACGCGCGCAGGATGAGATCGGCGGCCTCGTAGAAGCGCTCGCGGGAGTGCGTGGGGTTCACGCCGAGCGAGAAGTACTCGGCGCCGATGCCGCGCACGAAGCCGGAGATGATGCGGCCGCCGGAGGCCACGTCGAGCATGGCGATCTCCTCCGCGATGCGCAGCGGGTTCTCGCGCAGGGGCAGGCCGTTGCCGAGGATGGCGATCTTCGCGCGGCTCGTGCGGCGCACGAGCATGGCGGCCATCACGTTGGGGCTCGCCATGGTGCCGTAGCAGTTCTGGTGGTGCTCGTTCACGCAGAGGCCGTCCCAGCCGAGCTGCTCGGCGTACTCGAGCTGATCGAGATACTGGTTGTACAGGACGTGGCCGAGCTTCGGATCGTAGTGGCGATTGGAGAGCGTCACCCACGAGGACGGCTCGTCGTGATCGAGCGGGTACGGCATGAGATGGAAGTAATAGAACTTCACGCGCGTCCCCCCTTGCCGCCGCAGAAATCGGTCACCGCCTTCGCCACCGCGTCGGGCTCTTCGAGGTGCGGCACGTGGCCCGACTCCTCGAATATCCGCAGCGTCGCGCCCGGGATCTCCTTCTGCCACGTCTCCGCGCACGGCGACACCGGCGCCAGCCGGTCGTGGGCGCCCCAGCACAGCAGCGTGGGGGCCGTGATGCGCGCCAGGCGCCGGCGCAGGAGTGGATCATAGAGATACGGGCTCCACGCCACGCGCGCGAGCGCGGTGTTCTGCCGGTAGAGCGCGATGAGCGTCTCCGGGGCCGTCATGTCCTCCGGCGCCGTCAGCATCGCCGTCTCCATCTTCTGGAAGATCATCCCCACGAGCTCGGGGAGCTCCATGCCGAAAAGGAACGGGTAGATCCATCCGTCGACCTTGATTCCGACGGGATCGATGAGCGTGAGCGAGCGCAGCCGGTGCGAGGCCATGACGGCCATCTCGGCGGCGATCCAGCCGCCGAAGGAGGCGCCCACCAGGTGCACGCGGTCGAGCGCGAGCTCGTCGAGGAGGTCGAGGTAGTGGAAGGCGAGATCCGAGATGTGCTCGATCCAGTCCGCCTCCGGCGAGCCGCCGTGGCCGGGATGGACCGGATAGCGGACGGCGAAGCGCTCCGCCAGGCGCGCGTGAAAGGGCAGCCAGCGCACCGCGCCCCCGGCGCCGTGCAGGAAGAGCAGCGGCGCTCCCGCGCCGTCTTCCATGAGGTCGATCGTGGTGGAGCGCACGGTGAGCCGGCGCGTGGCCGGCATCAGAGCGCCTCCCGGTCGCGCGCGCTCACGCGCGCTTTGCCTTCTGGGAGGCCGCGCGAATGGCCGACAGGGTGGTCTTGGTGGTGATGGCCTCCGCATCGATGCGCAGCTCGAGCAGTGACGCGCGCCCCGTAACCAGCGCCCGCTCCAGCGCGCCCTCGAAGTCCGCCGTTTTCTCCACCAGCTCCGCGTGGGCGCCGAACGCCTTCGCGTAGGCGACGAAATCGGGGTTCACCAGCTCGGTGCCGCTCACGCGTCCGGGGTATTCGCGTTCCTGGTGCATACGAATCGTCCCGTACATGCCGTTGTTGATGACGAAGAAGACCGGGTCGAGGCCGTAGCGGACCGCGGTGGACAGCTCCTGGCCGCACATGAGGAAGCAGCCGTCGCCGTTGAAGGAGACGACCGTGCGCTCGGGATGCACGAGCTTGGCGGCCACGGCGGACGGCACCCCGTACCCCATGGCACCGCTGGTGGGCGCCAGCTGCGTGCGATACGTGCGAAACGGATAGAAGCGGTGCAGCCAGCCCGTGTAGTTGCCGGCGCCGTTGGTCATGATGGCGTCGGCGGGCAATCGCGCCCTCAAGATTTTCATCACGACGCCCATGTCGAGCGTGCCCGGCATCGGCGTCGACTCCAGCGTGGCGAGATACTCCTCGTGCGCGGCGGAGGTGGCGGCGCGCCAGGCGGCCGCGTCCACCGGCGGCAGGCGGCGCGCGGCG
>CAYQQT010000481.1:0-3689 GCA_964419375.1 uncultured bacterium | reverse complement strand
CTCGATCACGCGCTCGCCGCCTGACGTCGCAATGGTTGACACAGGATGTCTCATCCCTTCCCCTCCTTCGTGTCCCTCACGCGGGCCCGCGCGGCGTCGCCGTGAGCGGTGAGCCCTTCGATGCCCGACAGCGCCTCCAGATGCGGCAGCGCGGCCATGAGCCCCGAGGGGGAGTACTCGATCACGCTCGAGCGCTTGACGAAGTCCTCCGTGCCGAGGGGCGAAGCGAAGCGCGCCGTCCCCGCCGTGGGCAGCACGTGGTTGGGCCCCGCCACGTAGTCGCCCACGACCTCCGGCGTGTGGGCGCCGAGGAAGATGGCGCCCGCGTGCCGCACGCGCGACAGCAGCGCGGCCGGCACCGTCACCATGAGCTCCAGGTGCTCGGGGGCGAGACGGTTCGACACCTCCACCGCCTCGTCGAGGGACGTCACGACGATGAAGGCGCCGTGGCGCTCGAGCGCTTCCGCGGCGATGGCGCGGCGCGGCAGTGTGGCGAGGCGCCGGTCGAGGGCGGCCTGCACGGCGGGCACGAGGGCGGCGGCGTCCGTCACGAGCACCGCGCGCGCCATGGGATCGTGCTCGGCCTGGGCGAGAAGGTCGGCGGCGATCCAGTCGGGATCGGCGCCGGCATCGGCGATGACGACCACCTCGCTCGGGCCCGCCATCATGTCGATGCCCACCTCGCCGAAGACGCGCGTCTTGGCGAGGGCCACGTACACGTTGCCCGGGCCCACGATCTTGTCCACGCGCCGGATGGTGGCGGTGCCACAGGCGAGGGCGGCCACCGCCTGCGCGCCGCCCACGCGGTAGCCTTCGGTCACGCCCGCGATGCGGGCGGCGGCGAGGATCACGGGATGGACGCGGCCGTCCCTGCCGGGAGGCGTCACGAGGACGATCTCACGCACGCCCGCCACCCGCGCCGGCACCGCCGTCATGAGCACGGTGGAGGGATACGCGGCGCGCCCGCCCGGCACGTAGATGCCGACGCGATCGAGCGGCCGCACGTCCTGGCCGAGGATGGAGCCGTGCTCGTCCGTCATGCGCCATGACTTCGGCATCGCCGCCGAGTGATAGCGCTCGATGCGCTCCGCGGCGTAGCCGAGCGCCGCCCGCGCCGCCGGCTCCAGCGAGCGCTCCGCCTCCTCGAACTCCGCCGCCGCAATGGCGAGCGCGCCCGCCGAGCCGGCCCGGAAGCCGTCGAAGCGCTCGGTGTACTCGAGCAGCGCGCGGTCGCCGCGCGCCCGCACGCCGGCGACGATGGCGTCCACGGCCGCCACCACGTCGGCCGCAATATTGGAGGGCGGCCGCTCCACCGCGCTCACGACGGCATCGATACCCATGGTACGCACATCGAGCACTTTCATGGCTGGTGCGCCCGCATCTCGTCGATGAGCTTGGCCACCGCCGCGTACTCGGTCTTCATGGAGGCGCGGTTGACGATGAGCCGCGCCGTCGAGCGCGCGATCTCGGCCACCTCCACGAGGCCGTTGGCGCGCAGCGTCTCCCCGGACTGCACGAGGTCCACGATGCGCTCGGCGAGCCCGACGAGCGGCGCCAATTCGATGGAGCCGTCCAGCCGCACGATCTCCACCTGGATGCCGCGCTCCGAGAAGTACGCCTCCGTCAGGCGCGGATACTTCGTGGCCACGCGCACCCACGACCACTTCGAGGGGTCGTCGCGCTCGAAGAGCGCGCGGGGCTCGGCCACCACGAGACGGCAGAAGCCGAAGCCGAGATCGAGCGGCTCGTACACGTCGGGCTCCTGCTCGAGCAGGATGTCCTTGCCCACGATGCCGAGGTCGGCCGCCCCGTAGATGACGTAGGCGGGCACGTCGGCGGGCTTGAGGAACAGCATGTCGAGGCCGCGCCCCTCGTCGGTGAAGACGAGCTTGCGCGAGCCCTCCTCGATGCCTTCCACCCCCAGCGCGCGCAGGAGGTCGAGAGCGGGATCGAGCAGGCGGCCCTTGGGCAGCGCGAGCGTGAGCCGGCTCTTCACGGCTTGCGCACGATGCGGGCGCCAAGCGCGGCCAGCTTCGCCTCCAGCTTCTCGTAGCCGCGGTCCAGGTGGTAGATGCGCGAGACCACCGTGCGGCCCTCGGCGGCGATGCCCGCCAGCACGAGGGCGGCGGAGGCGCGCAGGTCGGAGGCCATCACGGGAGCGCCGGAGTACTGCGGCACGCCGCGAATGACGGCGATGGCGCCGTCCGTCTCGATGCGCGCGCCCATGCGCGCCAGCTCGGCCGCGTGCATGAAGCGGTTCTCGAAGATGGTCTCCGTGACGCGCGACTGGCCGTCGGCGAGGCCGAGCAGCGTCATGAGCTGCGCCTGCATGTCCGTGGGAAAGCCCGGATACGGGCTCGTCGTCACGTCGGCGGCGCGGGGGCGCCCGCCCGCGCGCACGCGCACGGAGGTCGGCCCCACCTCGAGCGACACGCCGCACTCGTCGAGCTTGGCAAGCACCGACGACAGGTGATCGGGTACGACGTCCGTCACGAGCACGTCGCCGCGCGTGATGGCCGCCGCCACCAGGAGCGTGCCCGCCTCGATGCGGTCCGCCACCACCCGGTGCGTGGCGCCGCCCAGCTCCTTCACGCCTTCGATCTCGATGCGCCCCGTGCCCACGCCCTCCAGGCGCGCGCCCATGGCGGTGAGAAGGGCGGCGAGGTCGGCCACCTCCGGCTCGCGCGCGGCGTTCTCGATGACCGTGGTGCCCTCGGCGAGGGCGGCCGCCATCATGAGGTTCTCGGTGCCCGTCACCGTCACGAGATCGGTGGCGATGCGCGCGCCCTTCAGCCGCCTCGCGCGCGCCACCACGAACCCGTTCTCGATGGCGATGTCCGCGCCCAGCTTGGCGAGGCCCTTGAGGTGCTGGTCGATCGGACGCACGCCGATGGCGCACCCGCCGGGCAGCGCCACGCGCGCCGAGCCGTGGCGCGCGACGAGGGGGCCCAGCACGAGCACCGAGGCGCGCATGGTGGAGACCAGCTCGTAGGGCGCGAGGTCGTTCGTCACCGCCGGCACCGTCACCGTCGTGTCGCCGCCCTGCGAGGCCACGCTGGCCCCGAGCGTCTGGAGCAGCTTGAGCATCGTGCGCACGTCACCGAGGGCGGGGACGTTGAGCAGGCGCACCGGGTGCGCCGTGAGCAGTCCCGCCGCCAGCGCGGGCAGCGCGGCGTTCTTCGCCGCGCTCACGGCCACCGTTCCCTTGAGCGGCACGCCGCCTTCGATCTCCAGGTGCGCCGGCATCACGCCACCTCCGCGGGGGCTCGCCCCGCCACGAAGCGCTCGACGCCGGCGAGATCGCGCCGGAACGATACCTGCGTGAAGTCGGCCGCGTCCAGCAGCGCCGCCACACGGCGCGCCTGCTCGCCGCCCGCCGTCTCGAGGACCAATGCCGCTCCCGGGCGCAGGCGCGCCCGCGCCCCCGCCACCAGGGGGCGGATCACGTCGAGCCCGTCGGCGCCGCCATCGACCGCGACGCGCGGCTCGAACTCCGCCACCTCCGGCGGCAGCGCCGCCAGCATGGCGGCGTCGAGATAGGGCGGGTTGGAGACGATGAGATCGGCGCGGACGTCGCCGAGAGGAGCGAACAGGTCACCGACGAGCACGCGCACGCGCCCGCCGAGGTCCGCGGCGTTACCGCGCGCCACCGCCGCCGCCTGCGCGGAGCGCTCGATGGCGACGACGCG
>CAYQQT010000480.1:0-3689 GCA_964419375.1 uncultured bacterium | reverse complement strand
TCGTCCACGCCGTTGGCCACGCCCACCGGCAGTGCCGGGTCGTGGGGAATGATGCACTCGTGCCCCGACGGGCTCACGCGATCGCCGATCCCGCCGATGGGCGAGATGATCGCGACCGCCGTGAAGAGCCGCGGGCCCTTCAGCAACCCCTGCGCGAGGGCGGCGCCGAAGCCCGCGTCGAGCCCGCCCGCATCCCGGACGGCGGTGTACCCCATCGCCAGCGTCTGCTCGATCGCGCGCGCGGTGCGCAGATGCTTCGTGCTGGACCGCTCGTCGAGGCCCCAGCGGCCGGCGAGGTCGTAGCCGTGAAACGCCATGTGGTCATGGCAGTCGATGAGACCCGGCAGCACGGTCATGCCCGAGGCGTCGATGACCTCGTCACGCGCGCTCGGCGTGCCGCCGCCGGTGGTGATCGCTTCAATGCGGCCGTCGTGAAGGATGATGCTCACGTCGCGCACGGGGGCGGCGCCGGTGCCGTCGATGAGGGTGCCTGCACGAACGATCGTCATGACGGACTCCTTTCGGGGACCAGCGGTCGCGAGTATAGTCCAGGGCGCCGGCTGGCTCTCTGAAAGGTGGCCGGCCGACCGATCGTGAGCTAGGATTCGTTCGCCGACATCATCAGGAACAGGAGCGCGGCCATGGACCAGCGGCTCATCTCCGGCGACAACCACATCGACCTCACCTACTGCCCACCCGACCTCTGGGCCGATCCGCCCGCGAAGTGGAGGCTCCTCGCGCCGAGGGTCGAGGAGCTGGAAGACGGGTGCCACTGGTTCGTCGAGGCGCAGGACAAGGGCATGTGGAACGGCGTCGGCCCCGGCTTCCTGAAGTATGCGCAGGGCACGCTGGCGCGCATCGACGTGATGAAGGACCTCGGGTTCGAGTGGGACTATCGGCCGGGCGCGAAGCCGCGACCCACCACGCCCGAGACGCGCATCGCCGACCTCGACCGCGACGGCGTCGACGCCGAGATCATCTACGGCTGCCTGATGATCAACGAGATGATCGCGGACGGGAATCTCCGCGCGTGGTGCGATCGCATGTACAACGACTGGGCGGTGGACTTCGCGAAGCGCGCCGATCCGAACCGTGTCTTCCCGCTCGCCATCGTCCCGAACAACGACCCGCTCGAGGCCGCGGCCGAAGTGCGCCGCTGCGCGAAGATGGGGCTGCGCGGCGGTGATCTCGCGTTCAAGCGCATGTCGCTCCCGCTCTACCATCACGGGTGGTATCCGCTGTGGGAGGCCGCCGCCGAGTGCAAATTCCCGATCTCCTTTCACTCCACCGGCTTCAAAGCGCTCCGCGCACCCGACTCCCCGGAGATGGAGAAGGAGTACAACCTCCAGTACCGCCTCGTTCGCTCGTCGCTCTTCCAGCTCGACACGATGGAAGTGCTCGTCTCGCTGCTCGCCTCCGCCGCGTGCGAGAAGTATCCGGAGTTCAACTTCGTGCTGGGCGAGTCGGGCGTGACGTGGCTCCCCTACGTGTTCGACCGGCTCGACACGGAATACTTCGACCGGGCGCGCGGCCTCGGCCTCTCCATGAAGCCGAGCGACTACTTCCGTCGCCAGGGTTTCGTGACCTACCAGCAGGACCAGTTCCTGGAGCCGATCGTGCCGCTCATCGGCGAAGACAACATCATCTGGGGCGCGGACTATCCGCATCCCGACTGCCTGTGGCCCGACTCGCGCAAGATTCTCGACAAGAACCTCAGCGGATTCTCCGAAAGCGTGCGCCGCAAGATCACCTGCGACAACGTGGCAAAGCTCTACAGCATCTAGAAAGGACACTTCAGGCATGATTCAAGCGCGTAAGCTCGGCCACGTCGTGCTGAATGTTCGTGATGCCCAGAAATCCAAGGAGTTTTACCTCCGCGCCCTCGGCTTGAAGCTCGCCTACGAGGACCGGGATCACGGGGCGGTGTTCCTGAGCTTCGGCACGCAGCACCACGACCTGGCCCTGTTCCAGCGGGCCACCGGCGTGGCGCCCGGTCCAGCGCAGCCGGGCCTGCACCATACGGCGTGGCAACTCGGGAGCTTCGAGGAGCTGCAAGCCGCCCATCGAGAATTGCGCGAGCTCGGAATCTCCGTCGAGTCCACCATCGAGCACAACGTGACACGCAGCGTTTACTTCCACGACCCCGACGGCAACCGCGTGGAGCTCTACTGCGACATGGTCGAGCACGGCTTCGAGGCCATGCAGACGCTGGGGCCCAGGCGGGATGTGATCGACATCGAGACCGGCGAGGCCATCGCGAAGGAGAATCGGTGATGAGCGAAGACAAACAGCTCTTCAGCGCACACCGGGCTAAGGACGCGGTCTACAAGACCGGCTTGCGCAGCTTCATGGAGTACCGCGACCTCGGCATCGAGCGGGCGACGCACGGGTGGTTCCGCGCCCATGTGGTTCGGATCAAGCGCGATGCGGCCGGCGCTCACGAGCTGCACACCACCGGCTTGCACCAGCACCAGTGCGACTTCCAGATGTTCTATGTCCTCAAGGGCTGGATGAAGTTCGTCTATGAGGGCGAGGGCGAACAGACGTTCCACGCCGGCGACTGCGTTCTGCAGCCGGCCGGGATCGTGCACAACGAGCTCGAGTGCTCGGACGATGTCGAAATCCTCGAACTCTGCTCGCCCGCCGTGCACGAGACGCTCAGGGTCGAGAGGATGCCCGAGGCAACCGTCGCGTATTGACCGATCCGCGGCGCGGCGACGGGCTGCTGACGCCCGCGGCCTACGCGCGGGACGACGAGTCCCCGGACGACCACTTCTACTTCGCGCCGCGCCGGGTCGTCCACATCGACGCCGGGGCCATCGCTGCGCTCGGCGGCCTGTATGCCGAAGCGCTGCCCGCCGGGGGGCGCCTGCTCGATCTGATGAGTAGCTGGCGCAGCCATCTCCCGGAGGGTTTTCACGCCCGCGAAGTGGTGGGGCTGGGGTTGAACGCGGAGGAGATGGCTGACAATCCGCAGCTGACGAGCTCCATCGTGCACGACCTGAACCGCGATCCGCGGCTGCCGCTCGGCAACGAAGAGTTCGACGGCGCCATGTGCGCCGTCTCCATCCAGTATGTGATCCACCCGGTGCTGGTCTTTCGAGAAGTCCGCCGGGTGCTGCGGCCGGGAGCGCCCTTCGTGGTGTCCTTCTCCAACCGTTGCTTCCCCACCAAGGCCGTCGCCGTCTGGCTCCACACCACCGACCGGCAACACCTCGGGCTCGTCCGCACCTACTTCGAAGCCGCCGGCGGCTGGGTGGACGTGAACGAGGAGGACCGCTCCCCTGGCGGCGACGACAATCCGCTGTACGCCGTGTGGGCGCGCACGCCTTCCGTATGAGCGGCGTTGCCGATCCGCGTGCGGCGCGTCAGACCTGCGAATAACCGCTGCCCGGCGTATCGACGCCGCGCCCGCGGGCATTCGGCAGCCGGCCGAACTCTTTCAGGATCTGCTGGCTGTACGTCACGCGGCCGGACATCTTGTGGTATGGCTCCGTCGCGAGCAGCAGTGTCGCCTGCGCGAGATACGCCGGTGGCTCGCCGCGCGGGTCGTCGAGGCTGGACACGAGCTTGTGATGCACCGTGCCCGGCGTGGGGACGACCTGCGACGGTGACACCGCCGTCACCGAGATCCCGTACTGGAACACTTCCGACGCGAGGCCCTGCGTGAAGCGTTCGAGCGCCGCCTT
>CAYQQT010000479.1:0-3717 GCA_964419375.1 uncultured bacterium | reverse complement strand
CCGCTCGAGATGGGCGCCCAGAGCGAGGGCGCCACGCGGCGCGCGGCGCGGCTCACCGACGGCGTGTTCTTCGGCCCCCAGGTCGCATGGCGCGATATCGCGGCGCTCGCGCAGGTCTATCGCCAGGCGCGCGCGGAGGCCGGCCACACCACTGCGGGCAGCATCGGCGCCTCGCGCAGCCTCATCGTGGGCAAGGACAAGGAGAGCGCGGGGGCGGCCGCGCGCGAGTATCTCGAGAAGACGTTCACCATGTACCGCACGTGGGAGATGCAAGAGAAGGGAATGGCGCCGCTGCAGCTCTCATCGGAGATCGCCCTCGACGAGTGGGCGGTCTACGGCTCGCCGCGCGACTGCGTCGAGACGATCCGCCGCGCGCGCGACATGGGCCTCGACAAGATCGGCTTCACCATCTACAGCCTCCCGCGAGAGCCCCAGGCCCGCATCGACTATCTGCAGATGATCGCCGACGACGTGCTCCGCCCCGCCGCCGCTCTCGTCTGAGCTCCACGTTCGCTCAACGCGCGTACGCGCCGGGGGCGGGTCGGGCTTCGGGGTCGGAGGACCACGTGGATGGTGGCCGCTTCGGACCGGGGGCGGCTGGGCTCCACCTCCACGCCACGCCCGGTCCTGGTGAGTGTGAAACGGGTCCCTCGACCCCGAAGCCCGACCCGCCCCCGGCGCGTACGCGCGGCGCACGCGGTGTGAACGTTCGCGTTAGCGCTGTCCGAGGGCGCGCGAGATTACTTCGCCCGCAGCTTTCACGTAGCGGACGAGGTCTTTTTCTTGTGCGAGCAGGCGAGAGGTGGGGCCGATCACCGTGCACGCTCCCACCGCAACGCCCTGAGTATCGAGGATGGGGGCGGCGATGCCGCTGGCGCCGGCCATGAACTCGTCCACGTTGACGACGATGCCGTCGCGGCGGATTTCTTCGAGGCGCAGGCGGATGGCGTCGCGGCTGGTCACGGTGGCGTCGGTGAAGGCCACGAGCTTGAGCGAGGTGAGCAGGCGCTTGCGCTCGGCGGCGGGCATGAAGGCGAAGACGGCCAGGCCCGGCGCCGTGCAGTACAGCGGCCGCCGCTCGCCGAGATCGGCGCTGTAGCGGATGCTCTGCCGGCTCTCGACCTTGTCGACGTAGACGACCTCCGGCGGCTGCGGCGTCGGCACGGCGAGGTAGACGCTCTCGCCGGTCTTCTGGGCCAGGTCGAGCAACGCCGGCCGCGCGACGGCGGGGAGCTCGCGCTGAAAGCCGGAGCGCAGGCCGAGCCCGTGCGCGCGTGCTCCCGCGCGATAGACGCCGGATTCGAGCGCGAGGTATCCGCGGTCGGCGAGCGTGCGCAGGAGAGCGAGCACGCTGCTCTTCGGCACCGCGAGGGCGCGGGTGATCTCGGCGAGCGTGAAGCCGTCGCTGTGGTCGGGGAGGAACTCGAGGATGTCGAGGACGCGGCCGGCTCCGCGATGTGCGGCGTTCGATTTCGGTGGCTTCCTTGACATCGTTACCCGCGCTTGGTAAAGCACGGTACCACAGTCCGAATACCGTTCAGTATTCTGAACAGGCAGCCGCCCGGGGAGCGCGAATGCGGATCGGATTCCATCTCACGCCGTTCTGGAGCCCCGCCACCCGCAGCGCGACGGAGCTCATCGACGAGGCCGTCCGGCTCGTCGGCGCCGCCTCGCGCATGGGGTACGCGTGGGTGTCGGCGCCCCACCACTGGCTCGGGCACCCGTCCTTCTTCCCGCACCCGTTCCCGATCCTCGCGCGCCTGGCGCCGGAAGCGGGGCGGATGCGGCTCAAGACCAACGTGCTCATCCTGCCCCTGCTCAACGCGGTGGACGCCGCGGAGAGCATCGCCACCCTCGATCACATCGCGCACGGCCGCCTCGACGTCGGCATCGGCATCGGCTACCGGGAGACGGAGCTCGGCGCCGCCGGCGTGACGCGCAAGGATCGGGTGCCGAAGCTCGAGGAGTCGCTGGCGCTCATGAAGCGGCTGTGGAGCGGCGAGGAGGTGACCTTCGACGGCACGTACGCGACGGTGAAGGCGGCCCGCATGGGGTACCTGCCGTACCAGAAGCCGCATCCGTTTCTCGAGATGGCCGCGCAGTCCATCGGCGCCACGCAGCGCGCCGCACGTCTGGCCGACGGCGTGTTCTTCGGGCCGCAGGTGGGCTGGGCGGATATCGCGAAGCTGACGGGCGTGTACCGCGCGGCGCGCGCGGCCCTGCCCGGCGCGGGGCCGGGCGCCATCCTCGCCTCGCGCAGCCTCATCGTGGGCGCGAGCAAAGAGGCGGCGGCGGCCGCCGCGCGCGAGTTCCTCGAGAAGACGTTCAAGCAGTACACGAGCTGGGACATGCAGGAGCGCACGATGGTCCCGCTGCGGCTCGGCTTCGACGCGAGCCTGGACGACTGGGCCGTCTACGGCTCGCCCAAGGACTGCGTGGAGGCGCTGCAGCGCGGGCGCGCGATGGGACTCGACGGCGTGGGCTTCACGATGTATTCGTTTCCGCGCGACGTGCAGGCCCGCACGGAGTATCTGCAGATGGTGGCCGAGGACATCCTGAAGCCGGCGGGAGCGACGCCGCCATGACGGGGCGCCTCCGATGCACGTGACGCGTGATCTCGACGTGGCCGTGCCGCCCGAGAAGCTGTGGGCGACGCTCTGGGACGTGCCCCGGATGGTGACGTGCCTGCCCGGGTGCGCGGAGGCGCGCGAGGTGGAGCCGCACCGGCGCTACGCCGCGAAGATGACGCAGCGGATGGGGCCGATCACGCTGTCCGTGCCGCTCGACGTCACGATCTCCAACGTCGTTCCGCCGAGCTCGCTCGCGCTCGAGGCCAAGGGCCGCGACCCCATCCTCGGCGCCCACGTGGCGATGACGGTCACCCTCGACGTGACGGAGCGCGCGGGGGGCAGCCGCCTTCACGTGGAGGCGGACGGCAAGATCCTCGGCAAGCTGGGCGCGCTCGGCCACGGCATGATCCAGCGCAAGGGCGAGGAGCTCATCGACGAGTTCGGCGCGCGCCTGCGCCGCGTGGTGGAGGGCTGAGCGTGCTGCGCCCCTTCGCGCTCTACCAGCCGTCGACGGTCGCCGAAGCCTCCGAGGTGCTGGCGCGCGAGGGCCGGGAGACGTCGCTCTACGCGGGCGGCACGGAGGTGCTGCTCATCCTCAAGGAAGGCCTGCTGCGCGTGACGAGTCTGGTCGACGTCAAGCGCCTTCCCGGCCTCGGCGAGATCCGCAGCGAGAACGGGCACGTGCTCATCGGCGCCACCGCCACCCACCGCGCCCTCGAGAACGCCGCGGTCGTCCAGGCGCGCTGCCCCATGGTCGCGGGCGTGGCGCGGCACGTCGCCAACATCCGCGTGCGGAATGTCGGCACCGTGGGCGGTAACCTCGCCTTCGCCGATCCCCACAGCGATCTCGCCACGCTCTTCCTCGTCTTCGACGGCGTGGTGCGGCTCGAGGCGCGTGGCCGCCGCCGCGAGCTGCCGCTCGCCGAGTTCGTGCGCGGGCCGTACGAGACGGCCCGCGAGGAGGACGAGCTCCTTACCTTCGTGCGTCTCACGCCGTGGCCGGCGGGCACGACGGGCGCCTACGTGAAGTTCGGGGTCTACGAGCGCCCCACCCTGAGCGTGGCGGTGGCCCTGATGTCGGGCGGCGAGGGCTCCGCCATCACCGGCGCGCGGGTGGCCGTCGGCTGCGTGGGCCCGCGCCCGCAGC
>CAYQQT010000478.1:0-3722 GCA_964419375.1 uncultured bacterium | reverse complement strand
ATGGTGCCGAAGGGGGGACTCGAACCCCCACGGATTGCTCCACACGCCCCTCAAACGTGCGCGTCTGCCAGTTCCGCCACTTCGGCTCCAAAACGGCGTTCGGAGTATACCGTCAACGCGCTCGACCGCCAACCCGTCCTCCGCTCTGCCGCAGGCGCGGGTCGAGGGCGTCGCGGATCCCCTCCCCGAGCAGGTTGTAGGACAGCACGGTGACCAGGATCGCCAGACCCGGATAGACGGACAGCCACCACGCCAACTCGATGGCGTCCTTGCCCTCGTTCAGGATGTTCCCCCACGACGCGTAGGGCGGCTGCACGCCGAGGCCGAGGAACGACAGCCCGGACTCCGTGAGGATGGCGGCGGGGATGCCGAGGGTCATCGCCACCAGCACGGGCGCCATCGCGTTGGGCAGGATGTGGCGCCAGATGATGCGGAAGGCGCTGGCGCCGATGGACTGCGACCACACCACGAACTCGCGCTCCTTGAGGGCGAGGAACTCCGCCCGCACCAGGCGCGCCACGCCCATCCATCCCGTGAGTCCGATGACGGCCATGATCGTCCAGATGGACGGCTTGAGAAATGCGAGCACGGCGAGGAGGAGGAAGAAGCGCGGGAACACCAGCATCAGGTCGACGAGCCGCATCACCATGCCGTCCACGACGCCGCCGTTGTAGCCGGCGGTGGCGCCGAGGATGATCCCCAGCGCGGCGGCGATGCCAACGGACACGAAGCCGACCGCCAGCGACACGCGCGCGCCGTAGAGCATGCGCGACAGCACGTCGCGGCCGAGCTGGTCGGTGCCCAGCCAGTGGCTGCGCGAGGGCGGATCGAGAATCTTCCGGATGTCGGGGCGATGCGGGTCCCACGGCGCCAGCAGCGGCGCGGCCACCGCGAGCACGAAGAGGCAGAGCACGATGGCGCCCCCCACCAGCGCGAGCCGGTTGCGCTTGAGGGCCCGCCAGAATCCCCTCACCGGCGGCTCCGCCGGCCGCCCACGCGGATGCGCGGGTCGACGAGGCTGTAGGTGAGATCGGCGACGAGGTTGGCGAAGAGCGTGAGCGTCGACACGATGACGAGGTTGCCCATGATGACCGGATAGTCGCGCTCGTAGACCGCCTGCACCATGAGCTGTCCCATCCCGGGAATGGCGAAGATCGATTCCACGATCACGCTGCCGCCGATGAGCCCGGGCAGCGACAGCCCCAGCACGGTGACAATGGGCAGCATCGCGTTGCGCAGGGCGTGCTTGGCGATCACCACGCGCTCGGAGAGCCCCTTGGCGCGCGCCGACTGGATGTAGTCCTGGCGGATGACCTCCAGCATCGATTGGCGCATGTAGCGCGAGAAGCCGGCGAGGCCGCCGAAGGTGGCCACGAGGATGGGCAGGATGAGGTGGCTGATGAAGTCCCATTGCTGCTGCCAGAAGGACAGGTACTCCCACACGGGCAGGCGCAGGCCGGAGATCGGCAGCCAGCCGAGGTGCACGCCGAAGAGGATCTGCAGCAGGAGCCCGAGCCAGAAGTCCGGGGTGGCGAAGCCCACGAAGACGAACACGGTGGTGACCTTGTCGAAGGTGGAGTACTGGCGTGTGGCGGAGGCGGCGCCGATGGGCACCGCGAGGGCGACGATGATGAGCAGCTCCACCACGTTGAGCAGCAGCGTGATGGGCAGGCGCTCCTTGATCTTGTCCAGCACGGGCCGGCCGTCCGGCGAGAAGGAGCGGCCGAAGTCCAGCCGAACGATGCGGTTGAGCCAGTTCCAGTACTGCTCGTGCAGCGGCTTGTCGAGGCCGTACAGCTCGCGCAGCTGCTTGAGGGACTGCTGGCCGCGCATGTCGAGATCGCCCGTCTGCACTTCGGTGGGATCGCCGGGGGCGAGGTGGATGACGAAGAACGACACCAGGGTGATCCCGATCAGCAGAGGAACGGCGAACAGCAGGCGCCTCGCGGCGTAACCGAGCATGGGCGGGCTATTCTAACGGAAACGGCGGGGCGGGCGGGATCAGCCGGCGGTGTACCGGTGGAGCGGCTTGGGCACGAACCAGCGGGTGAAGTTGTACCGGATCCCGTTGGCGCCGGGCTCGATCCCGTACACGCGCGAGGAGACGGCGTTCAGCGCGTCCCGGAAATAGAGGAAGACGAGGGGCTGGTCCTCGGCGAGGATCTCCTGGAGGCGGTGGTAGTAGCGCGTGCGCTCGCTCTGCACGCACGAGGACCGTCCGCGCTCCAGCATCTCGTCCGCCTCGGGGTTGGCGTAGCTGATGTGGTTCATCAGGTCGGGACCGCTCTGCGACGAGTGCCAGACGACGTACTGGTCGGGATCGATGCCGATGCCCCACCCCATCACGATGGCGTCGAAGTTGCGCTTCTTGATGTGCTCCTTGAGGAAGGCCGCCCACTCCAGCACGCGGATCTCGACGCCGACGCCCAGCTCCCGCAGCGCCGCCTGCACGATCTCCGCGATCTTCTTGCGCTCGTCGTTGCCCTGGTTCGTGAGCAGCTCGAAGGTGAACGGCACGCCGTCCTTGACGAGGAGCCCGTCGCCGTTCTTCGTCTGCCAGCCCGCCTCCGCCAGCAGCGCGCGCGCCTTGGCCATGTCGTGCGGGTACGTCTTCACGCGATCGGTGTACACCCACGTTCCCGGCTTGTAGGGCCCGGTGGCGGCGCGGCCGAGGCCGAGGATGACGCCGTCGATGAGCTGCTGCTTGTCGATGGCGTGCGCGAACGCCTGCCGCACGCGCTTGTCGGCGAAGCGCGGATCTTTAAGATTGAATCCCAGGTACGTGTAGCCGCTGCCCGGATACCGGTACTTGTGGTAGGCACGGTTGAAGGCGCGATACTCCGTCTGCCGCTTGTACTGCAGCGCGGTGAGGCTGGCGGCGTCGATCGCCTTCGCCTTGAGCTCGAGGAAGGTCGTGGCCTGGCTGGGGATGATGCGGTAGACGACGCGCGAGAGGTGCGGGCGCCCCTCGAAATAGTTCTGGTTCGCCACGAGGACGATCCTCTCCCCGCCCTTCAGGTCGTGGAACCGGTAGGGCCCCGTTCCCACCGGCGCCTGCCAGTTCTGCGGCGCCTCCTTGATCTTGCCCGCCTTCACGTAGGACTCCAGCAGGTGCCGGGGCAGCACGCTCTGCCCCCAGCTCACGAGCGCCTTCGCATATGGCTGGCGGTAGCGCACGTGCACCGTGTAGGGATCGAGCGCTTCCACGCGCTCGACTTCCGAGAAGTCGGACTTGTAGGGGCTCGGTGTCCTGGGGTCGATGGTCGCCTCGTAGGTGAACACCACGTCCGCCGCCGTGAAGGGCTGGCCGTCGTGCCAGGTCACGCCGCGCCGCAGGCGGAAGGTAAGATCGAGACAGTCAGCGCTGAACTTCCACGACTCCGCGAGCTCGCCCACGGGCTCGAGGTCCTTGTCGTACCGCACGAGCCCGCTATAGATGAGGCTGCCGATCTCGTGCGAGGCGTTGTCGCTCGTGATCGTGGGAATGAGGCTGGAGATGTTGCCGAGCAGCGAGTCGATGTAGGTGTCGCCGTACGCGGGCGTCACACTGCCCTGCGGCAGCACCTTCTCCAGCGCGGACTCCACCTCGCCCGAACAGCCGGCGGCGGCGACCAGCAGCCCGACGGCGGCGATCCCGTGTCGAAGCGCACGCACCGCCCTCGACCCTGTGCCGCTACTTCGTCGCCGGCGCCGGCGCCGGTGGCGTGGCAGGAGCGGGAGCG
>CAYQQT010000477.1:0-3731 GCA_964419375.1 uncultured bacterium | reverse complement strand
GGGACCGTAGCCGCCGCCGCCCGGTGTGCGCACGAGCACGCGGTCGCCGCGCTCGACCACGTGCTGCTTGCGGTTGTCGACGCGACGGCCGTTGATGCGGACGTCTCCGAGACCGCCCGCGGCGCCGCCCTCGAGCCCGGCCGCGGGGAATTTGGTGCGCTCGGCCATGAAGCTCACGACGATCGGGCTCGCGGACTCGCTCTCGATGAGGATGTCCTGTCCCAGGCCACCGCGGAAACGCCCGGTGCCGCCCGAGCCCGCCCGCATGCGCTTGTAGTGGAAGAAGAGCGGGCTGTTGCGCTCGGCGACCTCCACCGGGGTGGACGAGATGTTGCTGGGCCACGACAGCACGTTCTCGCCGTCCTTGACGGGCGTGGCGCCCATGCCGCCGTTGAAGAAGAGGACGGTCGTGTACGTCTTGCCGTTGTCGCGCGTGCCCGACTGGCTGAGCGCCCACAGCGGCGAGCCGGCGCCCGCCATCACGCGATCGGGAATCACCTGGTGCAGCGCGCCGAGGACGAGGGCAGGCACGTAGTGGCCGGTGGTGGCGCGGCTCACCACCGCCGCCGGAAAGCGCGGGTTGAGCAGGCACCCTTCGGGCGCCTCTACCTTGATGGGCCGGTACATGCCCTCGTTGTTCGGCAGCCCGGGCAGCAGGGCACAGCGCACGGCGTAGGCGGTCATCGCGTAGGTGTACGCGAGCACGCAATTGATAGCGCGCGGCTGCTGGGGCGAGGTGCCTGTGTAGTCCGCCACGATCTCGTCACCGGCCACCGTGAGCGCGACCTTGAAGTCGAAGGGCGTGCCGGTGCCGTCCGTGCGGAAAGCGTAGCGATAGGTGCCGTCGGGCACGGAGCGGATCGCCTCCCGCATCGCGCGCTCCGAGCGCGAGAAGAGCTCGTCGCCCACCTCCGTGAGCTCGCCCACGCCGTAGTCGTCCATGAGCGCCGCGACCCGGCGCTCCATCAGCTCGTTGGCGCTCACCTGCGCCCAGATGTCGCCGATGGTCTGGTCGGGCGTGCGCACGTTGGCGCGGATGAGCGCCACCATGGTGTCGTCGACCCGGCCCGCATCGATGAGCTTGGCGAGCGGGATGTGCAGGCCCTCCTCGAAGATCTCGCGCGCCTCGATGGCCCGGATGCGGCCGCCGATGTCGGGCATGTGCGCGGTGGTCGCCGAGAAGGCAACCAGCCGATCCCGGTGGAAGATGGGCTTCACCACCGACACGTCGCTCATGTGCCCGGTGCCCATCCAGGCGTCGTTGGTGATGAGCACGTCGCCGGGGTGCATGCGCTCGGCGCCGAACTCGCGCAGGAAATGGCGGACGGTGGCGGGCAGGCAGCCGATGAAGGACGGGATGCTGCCGCTGTTCTGCGCCAGCGCCCGCCCGCGCGCGTCGGTGAGCACGCAGGCGAAGTCGTTGGCCTCGTTGGACAGCGTCGAGAACGACGTGCGCACGATCGCCTTGGCCGCCTCGTCGACGACCGAGATGATCCGCGTCCACAGCACCTCCAGCGTGACCGCGTCGAGGCGCGGGCTCATGGCAGCGTCACGATCAGGTTGCCGCTCGGCGCCACCCGCGCCACACCGCCGGGGCCGATGACGAGCGTGGAGCCTTCTTCTTCGACCACGGCGGGGCCGCGCACCTCGTCACCGGGAGCGAGGCGGGCGCGGTCATACACGGTGGTCTCCACGAAGTCGCGCGTGTGGGGGAAGAACGCGGGGCGCACGCCCTTGACGGCGCCGCCGCCGCCCGCGCGCTCGCTGTGGACGGTGACGTCGGCGCCGGATACCGGGGCGCGCACCGCCACCCGGATGTTGATGAACTCGATGGGCACGTCCGGCGGCGTGAGGGCGAACTTGTCGCGATACGCGCTCTCGAAGGCGGCCGTCAGCCGCCGGCGAGTACCGTCGGTGTCGCCGTAGGGCCCGTCGGGCAGGTCCACGACGAGGTCGAAGCCCTGGCCGAGGAAGCGGCCGTCCGCCAGACGCCGTACGGTGGCGGACTCGAGCTTGAGGCCGGTGTCGGCCATCACGGCGCGCGCCTGCTCTTCCAGCGTGCGGAACGCGGCCTCCAGCGCAGCACCGCTGTCGCGATCGAGCCGCAGGCCCACCGTGGCCACGCGGTCCACGCGCGCGGGCGCCACCAGTAGGCCCAGCGCGGAGGCGACGCCCGCCGAGGGCGGGCAGATCACCTGGCGCAGGCCCAGCTTGCGGGCGACGTCGTAGGCGTGCACGGGCCCGGCGCCGCCGGTGCAGAGAAGGGCATAGTCGCGCGGATCGCGCCCGCGCTCGGCGATGTGCACGCGCGCGGCACTGGCCATGTTCTCGTTGACGACGTCGTGGATGCCCCACGCCAGCTCGATGGGCGACAGCCCCACGCGTGCCGCCAGCCGCTCCACCGCCGCGCGCGCCGCCGCCATGTCCACACGCACCTCGCCGCCCGCGAAGTAGTCGGGATTGAGATAGCCGAGCAGGAAGTCGGCGTCGGTGACGGTCGGCTCCGCGCCGCCCAGCCCGTAGGCGGCGGGACCGGGCTGCGAGCCCGCGCTGCGCGGGCCCACCTTGAGGAGGCCGATCTCATCGACGGAGGCGATGGAGCCGCCGCCGGCGCCGATCTCGATGAGCTCGATGGTCGAGATGCGGATGGGCAGCCCGCTGCCTTCCATGAAGCGCTTCTGCCGCGCCGCCTCGAAGGCGTACGCCGTCAACGGCTCGCCCCCGTCCACCAGGCTGAGCTTGGCGGTAGTGCCGCCCATGTCGAAGGCGAGCAGGGAGCCCTGGCCGTCCTCGCGCCCGAAGAAGGCGGCGGCGAGCGCGCCCGCGGCGGGGCCGGACTCCAGCATCTGCACGGGCGTGCGCTCGGCTTCCGCCACGTGTGTGAGGCCGCCGCTCGAGAGCATGAGCAGCAGCGGCGCCGGGATGCCGAGGGCGGCGATGCGCTGGGCCATCGCGTCGAGATACGTGCGCGCGAGCGGCTTGATGTAGGCGTTGGCCACGGTGGTGGAGGCGCGCTCGTACTCGCGGATCTCCGGCGCCACCTCGTGGGACGTCGTCACCGCCACGCGCGGATGCTTACGCGCCACGATGGCCGCCGCCTGTGCCTCGTGGCGCGGGTTGGCGTAGGCGTGCAGGAACACGATCGCAATGGACGTGACGCCGGCGTCCACGAGGGTGCGCGCCCGCGCCGCCACCTCGCGCGTGTCGAGCTTGCGCACGATGGAGCCGTCCGCACGCGTGCGCTCGGCGACCTCCAGCCTGAGATCGCGCGGCACCAGCGGCACCGGCTTGCTGATGTTGAGGTCGTAGAGCTCGAACTTGCGCTCGCGCCCGATCTCCAGCGTGTCGGCGAAGCCGGCGGTGGTGATGAGGCCCGTGACGGCGCCCTGCCGCTCGATGAGCGCGTTGGTGAAGAGCGTGGTGGCGTGCACGACGCGCGTGAATTCGGACGGAGGCAGGCGATGCTGGCGCAGCAGCGACTCCACGCCGGCGGCGACGGCGTGCGCGGGATCGTCGGAGGTGGTCAGCACCTTGCGGTTGAGCTGACGCCCGCGCGCGTGGTCGTAGACGACGATATCGGTGAAGGTGCCCCCGATGTCGATGCCGAGCGAGTAGCTCACGCCGCGTCAACCTTCTTGCTGACGCGCGCGAATCCCGGAGGGGCGACCATCACTGTGCCTTCCCGATCCCGCACAGCTCCGCGACGTTGCCCCCCAGGATCAGATCCTTCT
>CAYQQT010000476.1:0-3731 GCA_964419375.1 uncultured bacterium | reverse complement strand
CGGCGCTGCCGAGCGCGGGGGGCTTGGGGGGCCCTTCGAGGCCCCCCATGTAACCAATCGCCCAGCCACCCTCGGTGCGAAGCGGCCACCATTCACGTGGTCCTCGCACCCCGACGCCCACCCCGCCGTGAGCGCGACGCTCCGGCGCTCCTACTGGGAGCGGGTCGTCTCCTCCGCAGAGATGTTGTAGCCGAGGATCTTGCGGTAGAGCGTCTTGGGATCGATACCGAGTAGGGCAGCTGCCTTGCCGCGGTGCCCACCGACCCGGCGCAGCGTGGACAGGATGTGCTGCCGCTCCATCGACTCGAGGCTGCCTCCAGCGGTGGCGGGCGCCGCCACGGGCGCATGGGAGCCGAACACCTCGCGCGGCAAATCGTCCGGCGTGATCTCGTCTGCGCGGGAGAGGATCACGCCGCGCTCGATCACGTGCAGCAGCTCGCGCACGTTGCCGGGCCAGGCGTACGCTTCCAGCGCGGCGAGGGCGGCGGGGCTGAGCCGCTTGACGCCGTAGGCGGCGTTGGCTTCGAGGAAGCGCTGCGCGAGCAGCGGCACGTCCTCGGGCCGCTCGCGCAGCGGCGGCATGTGCACGGTGATGGTGTTGATGCGGTAGTAGAGATCCTGGCGGAACTCGCCCTGCTTCATGGCGTCGCCGAGGTCGCGGTTGGTGGCGGCCACCAGCCGCACGTCCACGGTGCGCGGCCGCGTGGCGCCCACCCGGTAGAACATGCCGGTCTCCAGCGCGCGCAGCAGCTTCACCTGGCTGTCGGGTTCCATCTCACCGATCTCGTCGAGAAAGAGCGTGCCGTCGTCGGCGAGGTCGATGAGGCCGGCCTTGGCGCTCACCGCGCCCGTGAAGGCGCCCTTCTCGTGACCGAACAGCTCGGACTCGAGCACCTCGCGCGGGAGCGCCCCACAGTGAATGGGCACGAAGGGACGGGTCGCCCGCAGGGACCGCTCGTGGATGGCGCGCGCCACCAGCTCCTTGCCGGTGCCGCTCTCGCCGAGGATGAGGACCGCGGAATCGGTGGGCGCCACGCGCTCCACGATGCGGAGGACCTCGTGCATGAGCGGGCTGCGCGTCACGATGCCCGCGAAGGGCTCGGCGCCCGGGCCGTGGGCGCGCAGGGCCACGTTGTCGCGCAGCAGCTGGCCCTTCTCCGCCGCCTTGCGAATGATGACGTCCAGCTCCTCGATCTTCGTGGGCTTGGTGAGGTAGTCGTAGACGCCGAGCTTCATCGCCTCCACCGCGGTGGAGACTTCCTGGAACCCGGTCATCACGATCACCTGGGGATGCTCGGGGAACGACTGCAGCTCGCGCAGGACCTCGATCCCCTCCATCCGCGGCATCTTCATGTCGAGCACCACCACGTCGTAGGGCCCTTCGCGCAGCCGCTCGAGCGCCGCCACGCCATCGCCGACGCCGTCCACCTGGTGCCCCTTGCGCTGCAGCTCGCGCACAATGAGCTCGCGCAGGTTCTTCTCGTCGTCCGCGACGAGGACATGAATGGCACGGGTCATGTCGGGCTCACTCCGGAAGCACCACCCGGAACATCGTCCCGCCCGTGGCGGGGGCGCGCAGCTCGATGCGCCCGCCGTGATCGGCGACGATGCCCTGGGCGATGGCGAGGCCGAGGCCGGTGCCCTGGCCGGGCGGCTTGGTGGTGAAAAAGGGATCGAACACGCGCGCGCCGATGTCCTCCGGAATGCCGGGCCCCTCGTCCTCGAACTCGACGTGGACCACTTCCTTCGCGCGCCGCGAGCGGATGGTCAGGCGTCTCCGACCCTCCATCGCCTCCAGCCCGTTGGCCGCGATCCCGAGAAAGACCTGGCGCAGCTGGCCTTCGTTGACGACGACGGGGGGCAGCGCCGGGTCGAGATCCGTGACGATGTCGCTGCCGGCGAAGCGCGACTGGTGCGAGAGCAGCTCGACCGTCTTGAGCACCAGCGCGTTGAGATCCGTGGCCGTCCTGCGGCTGCCGGGCTCCCGCACGAATTGCAGCAGGCTGCCCGTGATCTCCTTGCAGCGGAAGGCCTCCTCCTCGATGAGGCCGAGGTAGCCGGGAAAATCGGCGAGCTCGGGACGCGCGGCCAGCCCCGCCTCCTTGAGCCGCGACTGCAGCGACTCCGCGCAGCCGGCGATGGTGGCAAGCGGATTGTTCAGCTCGTGGGCGACGCCGGCGGCGAGGCGCCCCGCCGTCGTCAGCCGCTCCGTGAGCAGCATCTGCCGCTCGAGCTGCTTGGCGCGCGTGACGTCCTCCACCAGCAACACCACGTGCGCGCCGCCCCCGTCGTCGCCCTCGCCGAGCGGCGCCACGCTGAGCCTGAACATCTTCGGCTCACCGCCCACCGGCATCTCGCGCTCCATCGCCTCTGCGGCACGCGTGGCGAAGGCCCGCCGCAGGAAGCGCTCCACCTCCCCCGCGGCCTCCACGGGCAGCATGGAGGGGAAGGCGGAGCGCGTGCCCGCCTCGCAGGCGAGCACGCGCGCGCCTTCGGGGTTGGCGCGCACCACCCGCAGCCCCTCGTCGAGGACGAACACGCCGAGCGGCAGCGCCTCCAGCACGACCTCCACGAAGCGCCGCTGGCGGTCCAGCTCGCGGGTGCGGGCCTGCACCATCGTCTCCAGCTCGCCGTACAGGTGCGCGTGCTCGAGCGCGATGGCGGCCTGGTCGGCGAGGGCGAGGAGCAGCTCTTCTTCCGCGGGGGAGAAGTGGTGCACGTCGCGGCGGAACACGACGATGGCGCCGCGCGCGCGGTCGCCCACCCGCAGGGGCGCCGCCAGCATCGAGCGCAGGCCGCTCGCGCGCGGCAGGTCGGGAAAGCGCACGCGCGGATCCGAGAAGAGATCCGCGCTCTGCACGGGCCGGCGCTCCGCCACCGCCTGTCCCGTGATGCCCTCGCCTTCCCGCACGCGGACCGTGGCGATCATCGCCTCCGGGAGATCGAGGCTCGCCACGGAGGTGAGCTCGCCGGTGGCGGGATCGCGGGTCATGATCCCGCACGATTGCACACCGAGCACGGCGCGCGCCTGCTCCATGATGACGCGCATGGTGCGGTCGGGATCGAGGCTGGCGGTGACGGCGCGGCCGGCCTCCAGCAGGGCACGCGTCTCCCGCGTGCGCCGCACGCTTTCCTCGAAGAGCTGCGCGTTGTGCACGGCGATGCCCGCCTGCTCCGCGAATGCCTCCAGCACCCGGCGGTGCTGCGCGGAGAAGAAGGCGGGACGCGTCGAGAAGGCCGAGATCACCCCCAGCAGCGTGCCCGCCACGCGAAGCGGGATGCAGAGCATGGAGCGGATGCCCTCGCGCTCGTCGACGTCGCGGCGCGCCGAGCGCGGGTCCGCGCGCACGTCGTCCACGAGGATGGCGACCCCGCTCGCGGCGCACCGCCCCATGATGCCCTCCCCCACCGGCAGCGTGAGCGCCCGCCACTCCTCGCTCTTGAAGCCGTGGGCGGCGGCGTGCACGAGCTGCGTGCGCGCGGCGTCGAGGAGGCCGATGCCGCAGCCGGAGGCGCCGATGAGCGCGCTCACGGAGCGGCTGATGCGCTCGAGCACGGAGGCCACGTCCAGGCGCGCGGTGATGAGCTGGCTCGTGCTGTACAGCGCCGCCAGCTCCTCGGCCCGCCGGCGGCTCTCGTCGAGCAAACGCCGCTGCTCCATCGCGGACGCGAGCGGGCGCGCCAGCTCGGCCACCGTCTCCACGTCGCCGTCGTCGAAGGCGCCCCGGCGC
>CAYQQT010000475.1:1617-3731 GCA_964419375.1 uncultured bacterium | reverse complement strand
GACTCTCAGCTACGCCGGCGGTCCTCAGCTCCCCACGGGCGTGCAGCCGGTGGCGACGTCGCCGTACGCCAGAGCGGCGACGGTCCACGCTCCCTTCGGCACCTTCGGCACGCCGCTTCGCCAGTACGGCTATCAGATGTTCGCCAGCAACGTCACGACGTTCGCGCCGGTGGACGACATGCCCGTGGGTCCCGACTACGTCGTCGGCCCCGGCGACGACCTCAGCATCAGCGTGTGGGGGCCCGTGGACAGCACGATCGTGCGTACCGTGGACCGCAACGGGTCCATCGTGCTTCCAAAGGTGGGCGACCTGCGCGTGTGGGGCATGACGTTCTCGGAGACGGATCGGCTCATCCGCGAGCAGCTCGCGCGCTACTTCCGCGGCTTCCAGACGAGCGTGACCATGGGCCGCCTGCGCACCGTGCGCGTGCACGTGGTGGGGGAAGTGTGTCAGCCCGGTGTCTACACGTTCAGCTCCCTGTCCACGGTGACGAACGCGCTGTACGGCGCGGGGGGCCCCACCAAGCTCGGCTCGCTCCGCAACGTGCGGCTGCTCCGCAATCACCACGTGGTGGGGACCCTCGACCTGTACGACTTCCTGCAGCGGGGTGATCGCACGCGGGACTTCCGGCTGGAATCGGGCGACACGATCTTCGTGCCCACCATCGGGGACGTGGCCACCGTGGCGGGCGAGGTCAAGCGGCCGGCGATCTACGAGGTGCGCGGCAATCTGCGGGTCGCCGACGTCATCGAGATGGCGGGCGGGGTCACCCCGGGCAGCTATCTCAAGCGGGTGCAGATCGTGCGCGCGCAGCCGAGCGCCGAGCGCATGACGATCGACGTGGACATGAGCCGCTACTACCTCAAGCGCGACGAGGAGGGCAACCCGCCCGTGCAGGGCGGCGACCTCGTGCTCGTGCACCGCAGCGACCCGCGCATCTACAACACGGTGCGGGTGGACGGGGCCGTGAAGTATCCCGGGCTCTACGAGCTGAAGCCGACCATGCGCATCAGCGAGCTGCTGCCCCCGGAGAAGCTGCTGCCGGAGGCGTACCCCGAGCGCGTGGAGATCGCGCGGCGGCGTCCCGACTTCACGGTCGAAATCGTATCGGTGAACCTCAAGAAAGCATGGACGGGGGACCAGGACGCGGACCTTCAGCTCAAGCCGCTGGACGAAGTCGCGGTCCGCACCGAGTTCCGGCCCTCGCGCACGGTGAGCCTCAGCGGTCAAGTCGTGCGTCCGGGAGACTATCCGATCGCGGAGGGCGAGCGTCTCAGCTCGGTGATCGAGCGCGCGGGCGGATTCACCGACAAGGCGTTCCTGACGGGCGCGGTGTTCACGCGGGCGGCGCTGCGGAAGACGGAGCAGGAGCAGCTGCAGGCGTTCGTCGCGCTCCAGGAGAACGCGATCATGACCGCCGCCGGCACCACCATCGTCGGCGCGACGAGGGAAGAGGTCCTGTCGCAGCAGCAGGCGGTGCAGTCGCAGCGGGCGCTGCTGAACAAGGTGGCGGCGCGGGTCACGGTGGGCCGCATGGTGGTGCGGCTCGACGACCCCGCGAAGCTTCGCGGCACCACCGATGACATCGTGCTCCTGGACGGCGACAGCCTGCAGATCCCCGAGCCGCCGTCGTCGGTGCTCGTGATCGGTGCCGTGCGCACGTCCACGTCGGTTCTCTACCAGCCCGGCTCGGACATTAATTACTACGTGAACCGCGTGGGCGGGTTCTCGAAGGTGGCGGACCAGAAGGAGACGCACATCGTGAAGGCGGACGGCTCCGCCATCGCCAGCTTCGCCAAGGTGCGCACCATCGAGCCCGGCGACACGATCATGGTGCCGCCGAAGGAAGACGAAAAGATCCGGGTGCTGCCCACCATCCGCGACGTGATGCAGTCCCTGGGCTCGGCCATCCTGTCGTTCGCGGCACTGGCCATCCTCTTCTGAGGTTGGAGGCGGCGGGAGCCGTGACACCGATCCCGCCGCCACGCGTCGGCGTCGATCTCGTCGACGTCGCCGCCTTCCGGGCGCGCCTCGAAGGGCGGGAGGCGCTGCTCGGCGAGGTCTTCGGCGAGGCCGAGCTGACGTACTGCCGATCGCAGGCACGGCCGTGGAC
>CAYQQT010000475.1:0-1517 GCA_964419375.1 uncultured bacterium | reverse complement strand
TCGTCGCCGAGACGAGCGGGGAGGTGCTGGCGGACGGCGTCCGCGTCGCCGCCGCCCGCCTCCTCTTCGTGTGCGTGCGCGTGCCCGACGTGAATCTCGCCGCCTTCGAAGGGCTGCAATGAGCAAGCGCCGGATCGAGGCGGGCCACGGCTTTGCCGGGGCGCGCCGAGCGTCGGGGGGCATGGGGGGCCCTTCGAGGCCCCCCATATGAACAGGCGCGTGGTGCTCACGGGCCGTGCCGTGGTCTCGCCTCTGGGAGTCGGTCTCGACGCACACTGGGCCGCCCTCGTGGAGGGACGCGGGGCGATCTCACGCCCGGAGCGCACGGCGGCGCTGGGCCTGCCCGCCACGCGCGCCTCGGCGGTGGCGGCGGAGGCGATCCAGCCGCATCTCGGGCGCCTGCAGCGCAAGCAGCAGAAGCTGTACAACCGCGCCACGCTGCTGGGCATGCTCGGTGCCTCGCTCGCCATGGAGGACGCCCGGCTCGTCCCGGGCGGTGGCGATCCGCACCGGCTCGGCGTCGTGCTCGGCGTCAACGTGCTGTCGTGGGACCTGGACTCGATGACGCAGTACCTGCTCGCGGCGGAAGCGGGGGACGGTTCCGCCCTGCTCGATATGGCGCGCGCGAACCGATTCTGTATGCACAGCATCAATCCCCTCGACTTCTCGCTCAAGACGCTGCCGAACCTGGCCGCCGGCCACATGGCCATCGCTCACGAGGCGCAGGGCATGTGCCGGGCGCTCACGGAAGGCTCCGTGGGAGGCGCGCACGCCATCGGCGAGGCGTACCACGCCATCGCCGCCGGGGAGCTGGATGCGGCGCTGTGCGGCGGCACGGACGCCCTGCTCGAAGAGCTCGTCTTCGCGGTGTACGACGGCATCGGGTTCCTCGCCTCCGACGACGGCCGGCGCGCGGGCTTCGTGGCGGCGGAGGGCAGCGGCCTCCTCGTGCTCGAGGAGGCGGAGCGCGCCCGACGGCGGGGCGCCACCGTCTACGGGGAAGTGCTCGGCTTCGCCACCGCCGCCGGCGAGGGCACGATCGCCGCCCGCCAGGACCCCGTGCGCCTGGCGGAGCGGATCGCGGGCGCGGTGGAGTCGGCGCTCGACACGGCGGGGCGCATGCCCGACGTCGTCAGCCTGCACGGAGACGGCACCTCGCCCGTCGACGCCGCGGAGGAGATGGCGCTCGCCAAGGTGCTCGGCGGCCGGGCGTCCGGCACCGCCATGGTGCGCATGAAGAGGGCGCACGGCGACATGGGAGCGGCGTCCGGCGCCGTCGAATTCCTCGCTTGTTCGGCCCTCCTGCAGCACGCTATCATTCCGTCCATCATTTCCATCGGGCCCTCGATTCGTCCCGTGGCGCCAACGCACGCGCTCGTCCTCTCGCTCGGTCAATTTGGCGAAGCGGCCGCGCTCGTGCTGGGCCCCTTCGAGGCGGCGGCGAGTTGAAGATCGACCTTGCCGGCCGCGTGGCCCTCGTCACGGGCGCCTCGCGCGGGATCGGCCGCGCCATCGCG
>CAYQQT010000474.1:0-3731 GCA_964419375.1 uncultured bacterium | reverse complement strand
GTCCTCGCGGCCGACCCCGGCGCCGCGGAGGGTGGCGGCGATCGCCTGCACCTGCTCGTGCAGCCGCCCGTAGGTGATGGGCGGCCCGCCGGGGAAGACGAGCGCAGGCGCGTGGGGACGCCGCTGCGCGTGCAGCGCGAGCACGCGCTCGATCGAGGGCGCGAGATCCTCGGCGGCGGGGGCTACTGAAACTTGGCTATCCACTCGTCGATCGTGCGAAGGAGCAGTTCCTGGTTGGCGCGCAGGGTGAACGTGTGGTCGGAGTTGCGAAAGAAGGCGATGTCGATACGATCGGAGCGAACGCTCGGGAACATGTCCCTGAACTGTCCGCCGTAGCTGTACTCGCGACCCGCCGTGAAGAGAAGCAGCATGCGCACCCCCCGCCGCGTGAGCTCACGCAAGCCCGCTTCCGCCTCGCGCACCGGCGATACGTCACGGCGGCGGGTGGGGGAGCCGGGACGCACGGGCTGCCGCCGCCACCGCCGCACGCGCCGCCACACGGGGTTGTCGCGCGCGAAGAGCCGCTTCCAGCCTCCCCGTCGGATGAGGCGCGCCACGTAATGGTGAACGCGGGAGCGCGCGGTCGTATACGGCAGCCCGTCGATGAGGATCACGCCCGCCACGCGCGCGTCGGCGAGCGCGGCGCGGAAGGCGAGGTCGGCCCCCGAGCAGAGACCGACCAGGATGAACGACGACGCGCGGTGCTCGGCGGCGACGAAATCCAGCGCATCACGAACGTCGGTGAGCGCGGCCGTGCGCACCGAGTATCCGTCGACGCGGGGCGCGCTGTCCCCGACGCCCGAGAGGTCGAAGCGCAGCGAGACGAAGCCGCGGCGCGCGGCGTCGCGCGCGAGCCGCACGTGCAGGCGGTTGGGACCGACGCGGTGAACGAGCCCGGCGTTGAGGAACACCACGGCCGGCCGCGCCCGATCGTCGCCGACCTCGGCTTCGGTAACGACGCCGACCATCGACTGCGTGTGGGCGAGGAGGACCGCGTGCTCCATCAGCGGGGGGAACCGGTGAGCCGCGCCACGATCGCCTGCACGACGCCGTTCGAGACCAGCGCCTGATCCATCGAAGGGGTCCTCGACCAGATGGCCGGCCCTTCGACGCAATCGGTCTCCACCACGGCGCCCAGCGCGCGCAGCCGATCCGTGAGGCGCTCGTGCGCGGACGACGGTGTCTGGCTCAGGACGTGGACGTACGGCGCGGGCGCCTTCTGGAGCGACAGCAGGCTCACGCTCGCGAGGTCGCCGCACAGCCGGTCGGTGAGCCGGTAGCCGAGCACGTCGTCGTCGGCCGACAGCGCCTCCCGCCCCTCGCGCAATTCCTCCTCGAGCCATCCGCGGTGCAGCGCCCGCAGCGTTCTGACGTACTCTCCGCCGTCGACCACCGGCTCCCACAGCACGACCCGGTCCACGATCTGGCATTCCGCGGCCGCCAGTGCGGCGAGCGTGGCGCCCAGCCGAAGCCCGACGAGTGAGACCTCACGAAGCTCGTGCGAGCTTCGCAGCTCGTGCAGCGCGGTGCAGATGTTGTCGATCCATTCCGGCAGCGACGCGTCCTCGACGTCGCCCGAGGAGTCGCCGGTGCCGAGGTAGTCGAAGCGCAGAACCTGGACGCCGGCCTTGGCCAGGCGTGCAGCGAGGATTCGGAAGGACCGGAAGGCGCTGTCGTAGTCGGCGCCGTGGGGATAGCAGAGGACGGCTCCGAGCTCGCTCGCGCGGCCCGGTGCCGGCTCGTCGAAGACCCCGAAAAGCCGCCTCGTAGACGGCCCGAAGTAGCGTGCTCGCATAGGTCTCACACCAACCAAGTGCAAACCGAGCGCCACTGCTGAGGCCGGGGCGAGCGGGGCCTGGGAACGCGGACGAGCGAACGGTCAGCGCCGGCGCGTCGCTCATCGCGGACGCTCGACAGGCCCCTCGCCGACGGCCGGAGGTCTCCCTCCCTTGAGCATCAACTCCAATAATATAGGCACTTGGACGTCGCAGTGATCCGCCGCTGCGACCTATCGACGGCTTCAGCACGGGCGGCGCCGTGGTGGGAAAAGGGAGGCCGCTTCCACCCGGCGGAGGGGCGAGGATGGGTAGCGCGCTGCAAGCGGATGTCCGGGATGCGTGGAATTGTTTGGACTATCCTTCCCGACCACACCATCCGTCCTTGCCGCGCCGCGAGCCCGCGACGCGGGCCGGCAGGCCTACGCGCGCGTATAATCGGCCGCTCAAGGAGGACACATGCCGAACGCGCTGTCGGGAAAAGCGTTGACCGTTCTCGGCGTCGTCGATGCGGAGACGATGGGCGTCACGCTGCCGCACGAGCACCTGTTGATCGACTTCGCGGTGATGTTCAAGGAGCCGGCGGCGGCGAGCGACAAGGGCCTCGCCTACCAGCCGGTGAGCCTGTCGAACGTGGGCTGGGTGCGCCAGAACTTCAACGCGAACCTCGACAACCTCCGCCTGCTCGACGAGCAGACCGCGCAGGACGAGATCATGCTCTTCAAGCGCGTGGGCGGGCAGACCGTCGTCGACCCCACGAACGTGAGCCTCTCGCGCGATCCCCTCGCGCTGGCGCGCATCTCGCGGGCGACCGGCCTCAACATCGTCATGGGCGCCGGCTACTACGTGGCGGCGGCGCATCCCGCCGACATGGACAAGCGCAGCGAGGACTCGATCGTGCGCGAGATCGTGCGCGACGTCACCGTGGGCGTCGGCGACACGGGCGTGCGCGCGGGGCTCATCGGGGAGATCGGCAACACGTGGCCGTGGACGGAGAACGAGAAGAAGGTGGTGCGGGCGGCCGTCGAGGCGCAGCGCCAGACGGGCGCGCCGCTCATGATCCACCCCGGCCGCGACCAGGCGGCGCCCATGCAGATCGTGGAGCTGGTGCGCAAGCAGGGGGGCGACCTGCGGCGCACCATCATGTGCCACATCGACCGCACCATCTCCGACGAGCGCCTTCTCTTCGACCTCGCGGCCACCGGCGTCTGGCTCGAGTACGACCTCTTCGGCCTCGAGAACTCGTACTACCCCTACAATCCCGACTTCGACATGCCGAACGACGGCGGCCGCATGGCGCAGATCCTGACCCTGATCGCGCGCGGCCACGAGGACCAGATCCTCATGTCCCACGACATCGCCTACAAGAGCTCGCTGACGACGTACGGCGGCTACGGCTACCACCACCTCATCGTCAACGTGGTGCCGCGGCTTCGGCGCAAGGGTGTGGACGACGCCGGCCTGCGCCGGCTCCTCGTCGACAACCCGCGGCGCGCGTTCGTGTTCGCCTGAGCCGCGCGATGCCACGCTATCTCTTCCAGGGCTCGTACTCGCAGGAGGGCGCGCAGGGACTCCTGCGCGAAGGCGGCACGACGCGCCGCGCGGCGGTGGAGCGGCTCGTGCAAAGCTTGGGCGGACGTCTCGAAGGCTTTCACTACGCCTTCGGGGAGACCGACCTCTTCATGATCGTCGATCTGCCCGGCCACGTGGCCGCCGCCGCCGCCTCGCTCATCGTGGCCGCGAGCGGCGCCGGCCACTGGCGGACGACGGTGCTCATGAGCGCCGAGGAGATGGACGAGGCGACGCGGACGGGCGGCGGCGGCTACCGCGCGCCGGGCACCTAACCCGGATTATTCATGAGCGCGGCTCGTGAGGCCCGCGGGTCCTGTCGCCGGGGTGGCTCCCCGCCCGCCGGGCTCCGCCACCCGCTCGCCCGATCGCAGTGCTTCGCACTGC
>CAYQQT010000473.1:0-3737 GCA_964419375.1 uncultured bacterium | reverse complement strand
GTCGGAATATCGAGGAGCGCCACGGCTTTGCCGGGGTGCTGCCGAGCGCTTGGGGCTTGGGGGGCCCTTCGAGGCCCCCCATCCAACTAGTCTCTACTTGCGGATCCCCATCTTGATGGCGAGCGGCAGGTACTTTTTCAGCTCTTCCTCCTGAAAGCGCCAGAAAGCGTCGGGGCCCTTGTAGGCCATCACCTTGCTGACCCTGGCCGCCTGCTGCAGGAAGGCCGGATCCTTGGACGCCTCCTCCACGAGCGTGGCCCACTTCTGAACGATCGCCGCGGGAAGCCTCGGCGGTCCGGCCAGGCCTTGCCAGCCCACGACGTCGAGGTCGGGAAAGCCCGCCTCCTTCGCGGTGGGCACGTCGTCGAGCCCCGGAAGGCGCGTGGGATGGACGACGGCGAGGCCGCGCACCTTCTTGCCCTGGATGAGCCCGGCCGACTCGCTCCACTGCTGGCCGGCGAAGTCCACGTGGCCGCCCGCGAGCGCGGTGATGGCGGGCGCGCCGCCCGTGAAGACGACCCGGTTCGTCTCCGGCACCGGCACCCCCGCCGCGAACAGGAACTGCGCCACCGAGAACGCCGCCACGCCCGAGACTCCCGCGATCCCGTAGCGGAACGCCTTGGGATTGGCCTTGGCCGCGGCCGCCACATCTTGAAGATTCTTCCACGCCGAGTCGTACTTCACCGTGTAGATGACGGGATCCAGCGTGACGAGCGCGATGGGCGTCTTGCCGTCCATCTTGAAGGGCACGTCGCTCTCCACCGCGAACAGCATGGAGGCCGTCGCGTGCGGCTCGAGCAGCAGCGTGTAGCCGTCGGGGCGGGCGTTGAGCGCGCGCAGGGTGCCGGTGATGCCCGAGGCCCCCGGCATGTTGACGACGTTCACCGGCTGTCTCCACTTCGCCGAGGCGTGGGCGGCGATGAGCCGCGCCGCCACGTCGGCGCCGCCGCCGGGCGCATACGCGACGATGATGTCTACCGGCTTCGTGGGATACGCCGGCTGCGCCAACACGCCGGGGCTCACGAGGGCCACTGCCAGGACCGACACGACGAAGATCCGCCACATACTCTTACCTCCTCCGCCGGGCCAGCAGTGACCACGTGGTCAGGGCGAGGCCGGCACCGATCAGGACTACGGCAATGGGACGCGTGACGAAGATGAGCGGACTGCCGTGCGCCATGCTGAGCGATTGCCGCAGCCCGCTCTCGAGCATGGGCGTGAGGATGAGCGCCAGCACGAGGGGGGCCGTCGGGTAGCCGAGCTTCACCATCACGTAGCCGAGGGCGCCGAAGCCGAGCGCCATGCCGACGTCGGCGAAGCTGTTGCGGACGCTGAAGGCGCCCAGCACGCTGAAGATGAGGATGAGGGGCGCCATCACCGCATACGGCACCTTCACCAGCCGCGCCCACAGGCCCACCAGCGGCAGGTTCAGGATGAGCAGCATCACGTTGCCGACGTACATGCTCGCGATGATCGTCCACACGAACTGCGGCTGCTTCTCGAAAAGCAGCGGCCCCGGCTGCAGCCCGTAGATCATCAGGCCCGAGAGGAGCACGGCGAGGGCGGGCGTGGCGGGGATACCGAGGGCGAAGAGCGGCACGAAGCCACCGCTGGTGGTGGCGTTGTTGGCGCCCTCGGGCGCGGCCACCCCCTCGATGGCGCCGCGGCCGAACCGCTCGGGCGTGCGCGAGAGCCGCTTCTCGATGTCGTAGGAGATGAACGAGATCGCGCCCGGCGTGCAGCCCGGCAGCAGCCCGAGGAAGAACCCGACTCCGGTCGCCCGCAGCATCGTCCCCACGCAGGCGCGCAGCTCGTCCCAGCGCGGCATCAGCTTGCCGAGGGGCGCGAGCGAGACGGCGCCGATCGCTTTTTCGACGCCGAGCAGGACTTCCGTAATGGCGAAGAGCCCGATGATGACGGCGATGAAGTCGACGCCGCCCAGCAGCGTGGTGCTGCCGTAGGCGAAGCGGCGCACGCCCGACATCGGATCCAGCCCCACGAGCGCGAGGAGGGCGCCCAGGGCCGCCGCGCTCAGCCCCTTCACGAGCGAGGCGCCGGACAGGCTGACCACCACGCTGAACGCGAGGACGACGAGCCCAAAGTACTCCGGGGGGCCGATGCGCAGGGCGACGTCGGCAAGGAGCGGCGCGAAGAACGTGAGACCGAGAAGGCCGAGCGTGCCTGCCACGAAGGACGAGATGGCCGCGATGGCGAGGGCGGGGCCCGCGCGCCCCTGCTGCGCCATCTGGTAGCCGTCGAGCGTGGTGACGACGGAAGCGACCTCGCCGGGGATGTTCACGAGAATGGCGGTCGTGGAGCCGCCGTACATCGCGCCATAGTAGATGGCGGCGAGCATGATGATCGCGGGCGTCGGCGCCAGGAACGACGTGAGCGGCAGCAGGATGGCGATGCCCGAGGTCGGTCCGATGCCGGGCAGGACGCCCACGAGCGTGCCGAGCACCGAGCCGATGAGCGCGAACATGAGGTTCTGCGGCGTCAGCGCGAGCGCGAAGCCCTGCGCCAGGAATCCGAGCGTCTCCGTCACGGCAGCGGCATGCCGAGCCAGCGCTTGAAGACGACGTGGCAGCCGAGCGCGATCGCCAGCGTCGAGGCCGCCGTCGTCATCCACGACCACGCCCCCAGCACGCGCACGACGCAGAGCACGAAGAGCGCGGTGGCGAGCAGGAAGCCGAGCGGCTCCAGCAGCGCGACGTAGATGACCAGCGCGCCGAAGACGGCCGCGATGCGGCGCCGGCCCCCCGCATCGGGCCAGTCAGGGGCGGCCGACTCGCCGTCCGCCGGCGACGGCCGCAGGTGGCCGGCGGCGAGGACGGCGAGGACGGCGGCGAGGATGGCCGGCATCAGCCGCGCGCCCTGCCAGCTATCTCTAAGCCGCACCGCCTCCACGAGGGAGGCGGCGGCGAGGACGAGAAGGACCGCGCCGCAGACGAGATTCGCGCGCCGCACCGGACGGTCAGGCCCCGAAGAGATCGACGAGCTTCGGCCGGCCGGGAGGATGGTCATGCATGAGCAGGCTGGCGCTCTTCCTTACGCTTGCGGCGCTTCAGCGTCGGCAAAGCCTTGATCGTCTTTCCTGTTCTCTGCTCGGCGAGGCGCAGCTCGTAGAGGCTCTGCAGATTCAGCCAGAATTCGGGACTGGTGCCGAAGAAGTGGCCGAGGCGCAGCGCGGTATCGCCGGTGATGGCGCGCTGGCCGTTGAGGATCCCGGTGACGCGGTTGGTCGGCACCCTCAGTTGGCGTGCGAGCTCAGCAGCGCTCATCTCAAGCGCCTTCAGTTCGTCGGCGAGTTGATCGCCAGGATGAATTGCCAGGCGTGCCATGTTTTTCTCCTAGTGATAGTCGACGATCTCAACGTGGGCCGGACCGACTGAACCGTCCGGCCACTCGAAGCAGATCCGCCACTGGTCGTTGATCCGGATGCTGTATTGGCCCTTCCGATCCCCGCTCAGCCTTTCGAAACGGTTGCCAGGCAAGGCGGCAAGGTCTTTCAGAGACGTGGCCGCCTCGAGACGATCAAGCTTCAGCTGCGTGGATCGTTCGATTCCCGAGAATGCCTTGACCCGCTTGCCGGCCGCGAATTCTCTGGTCCGAAGCGTAACACCAGGACCTTGCCAGTTGTCTTTCAGGCGCACCGCCTCCACGAGGGAGGCGGCGGCGAGGACGAGGAGGACCGAGGTTCAGGCCCCGAAGAGATCGACGAAGCGCTTCTTGACCTC
>CAYQQT010000472.1:0-3739 GCA_964419375.1 uncultured bacterium | reverse complement strand
GACCGCGCCGCCGCCGCGAGCGAGCTCGACGCGCTGGTGACGCGCCTCGGCGGGGGCCCCATCACGCGCCGCACCGAGGGCGACGTGGAGACGGCGGAGTTCTCCGTCCCCCGCGAGGCTTACGACGCGCTCGCGCGCGCGCTCGAGCGCCTCGGCACGCTCACCCGCGGCCCCGCCACGGGCGCGCTACCCCCGAGCGTGCGCGTAAGTCTGCGCATCACAAGCTGATCGCGGTTGCCGGGAACTTCCCGGGACGGGCCCTGTCTTACCTGCCAGACGCACCCAAGGCTGCACCGGGAGGCAGGCATGACTCGCTTGATCGCCGTGCTCGTGTTGTTCGTCTTCGCCGTCGCGCAGGGCGCCGCCGCCGCCGCACCGATCACCATCACGCGCGACGTCCAGAAGGACGTGATGGTCACCATCTACAACGGCAACCTCGGCCTCGTGAAGGACGTGCGCGAGACGCGCCTCGAGACCGGAACGAGTGAGGTGCAGTTCATGGACGTGGCCGCGCTCATCGATCCCACCAGCGTGCATCTCAAGTCGCTCACGAATGCCGCCGGCCTCAAGATCCTCGAGCAGAACTACGAGTACGACCTGCTCACGAGCGCCAAGCTCATGGAGAAGTACGTGGGCAAGACGGTGCGCCTCTACAAGGGCGACGGCACCTGGCAGGACGCCAGGCTGCTGAGCACGGCGGGGCCCGTCTTCGAGATCAACGGACAGATCCACCTCGGCCAGCCCGGCCAGCTCGTGCTGCCCGCGCTGCCCGAGAACCTCGTGAGCCAGCCCACGCTCGTGTGGCTGCTGCGCAACCAGACCGCGACGCCGCAGCGAATCGAAGCCTCCTATCTCACGGGCGGCATCACGTGGAAGGCCGACTACGTGATGATCATCGACGCCGCCGACAAGAAGACGGACCTGACGGGCTGGGTGACGGTCGACAACAAGAGCGGCGCCACCTACGGCAACGCCGCCCTCAAGCTGGTGGCCGGCGATGTCAACCGCGCGCAGGAGCCGCGCCGGAACCTGCGCGCCATGGAGATGGCGGCCAAGGCGCCCTCCGTGGCCGATGCCAGCCGCGACTTCGCCTCCGAAGGGTTCTTCGAGTATCACCTCTACACGCTCGACGGCCGCACCACCATCAAGAACAACCAGACCAAGCAGCTCGCCCTCATGTCGGCGAACGACGTCAGCGTGTCCAAGCAGCTCGTGTACTACGGCGCCACCGACTACTACCGCACGTCCTACGGCCAGCCCCTCTCCAACCAGAAGGTCGCCGTGCTCCTCGAGGTGAAGAACAGCAAGGACAACCGGCTCGGCGTGCCGCTGCCCAAGGGCAAGGTGCGCGTCTACAAGGCGGACGCCGCCGGCAGCCAGCAGTTCATCGGCGAGGACTGGATCGAGCACACACCCAAAGACGAGCGCGTGAAGATCAAGATGGGCGATGCCTTCGACGTCGTGGGCGAGCGCACCCAGAAGGAATGGCGCAAGCTCGGCTCCTCGCTGTACGAGGTGGAGTGGGAGATCGCGCTGCGCAACCACAAAAAGGAAGACCAGACCGTCACCGTCATCGAGCCTGTCCCCGGCGACTGGCAGGTCGTGACCTCCACGCACGCGTGGGAGAAGCCCGAAGCGCACACGTTGAAGTTCCAGGTGCTGGTGCCCAGGGAAGGCGCGTCCAAAATCGTGTACCGCGTCCGCCTACGGTTTTAGTCACGGGCACGGAGGTGCTGCCATGGCGGAGAAGACGTCCAATCCGAACTTCGACAAGGAGCAGGCCGAGGGCTCTCGCGAGACCGTCGAGCAGTCGATGGCGGGGGTGGGCCGGGCTTCGGGGTCCCGGCGACCACGTGGATGGTGGCCGATTCGGACCCGGGGCGGCTGGGCTCCATCGACACGCCGGCGTGCGGTCCTGGTGAGAGGGGAACGGGTCCCGGGACCCCGAAGCCCGGCCCACCCCCGCCGACCACGCGGACGCGCGGTTGGAGAGTACGCTGGCTGATTCGTTAACAGATCCGTGCCTTTCCGTCGATCAGGTTTCATCCAATTCCGCCTTTCGGGGACGCAGCGGCACCCTGATTTATCACGGCGTTGCATCGCGCACAGGGATGGTGTTCGGCTTGCATCGAAACGCTGGCATCGTGACCGAAGGCTCGCCCATGCTGTTGTCGCGCTCCGAAGCGCCGCCGCCGCCTCCCTCAACCAGCCCAGCGAGCGAGCCGCGCGCCATCGCCGGCGTCGCGGCGGTGCCTACGCGTGCCGAGCACAAGGAGAGCCTGCGCCGCAAGCGCGCGCTGCGCCAGGAGCTGATCGTCCGCCTGTCGGTGGGCGCCCTCATCCTGCTCTTCAACGAGTTCTTCACCGTCGCCCCGCACGCGCGCGCGGTCATCCGCGTGACGGCGCTGGTCGCCCTCGCCCTGAACCTGCCCTACTTCCTGGCCGCGCAGACCGGCGTCGGCGTGCGCGCGCAGGCGTACGTGCGCATGTGCCTGGACATCCTCTTCATCACGGCGGGGCTCTATGCGGCGGGGGGTGTGGCCGCCGCGCAGTACCTCGCCGCCTATACGATCGTGGCGGTCTACACGGGTATGGTGTTCTCGGGCCGCGCCTGCCTCATCGCCACCGCCTTCGCCACGCTCAGCTTCGTTATCCTGGCGTTGCTCCAGACGGAGGGCGTGCTGCCCCTGCACCGGCCGCCGCTGCCCGAGACCTGGGAGATCGTGGCCTTCAACCTGCTCGTGCTGAACATCGTCGGGTGCCTGGCCGCGCTCCTCTCCGAGGCCTACCGCCAGAGCCGCCAGCGGCTGCACGCGCTCAACGCCGAGCTCGAGCGCGCGCACGACGAAGCGCAGCGCCTGAACGGCCACATCCAGCAGGCGGCGCGACTGTCCGTGCTGGGCGACGTCGTGGGAGGCGTCACGCACGAGGTCCGCAACGTGCTGCAGTCGGTCTTCGGCCAGCTGTGGATGGTGCGCCGCAAGCTGCGTCACGCGCCCGCCGACGTCATCGAGCATCTCGACGAGATCGAATCGAGCTGCGAGGGCGCCATGCGCATCATCCGCACCACGCTCGACATGGCCCGCCACCCCGCCGCCGATGTCGAGCCCGTGCTGCTCGCCGGCGTGGCCGAGCGCGTCGCCCAGCTGAAGGCGTACGATCTGCGCCGCGACCGCATCGCGCTGAGCCTGGAGTTCGAGGCGGGCATGCCGGCCGTGACCGCGGCCGCCTTCCAGCTGCAGCAGGTGTTGCTGAACCTCGTGAGCAACGCGCAGGACGAGCTGCGGCACGTGGGGGGCCGTCGCGACATCGTGATCGCAGGGTTCGTCCAGGGCGACGACTGCGTGGTCGAGGTGCGTGACAACGGCCGCGGCGTTCCGTCGAAGGCGCTGGCGCGGATCTTCGAGCCCTTCTTCACCACGAAGCCGACGGGGACGGGGCTGGGCCTGGCCATCTCCGCCGGCATCGTGGAAGGCCTCGGAGGGCGGCTGTCCGCCGGCAATCGCAACCAGGGCGGCGCCACCTTCCGGATCACCCTGCCGGCGTCCAGGTAGATGGGGGGCCTCGAAGGGCCCCCCAAGCCCCCCATACGCTCGGCAGCGCCCCGGCGAAGCCGCGGCGCTCCTCGACTCCCCCGCGCTCGGCAGCGCCCCGGCGAAACCGCGGCGCTCCTCGACTCCCCCGCGCTCGGCAGCGCCCCGGCGAAGCCGCGGCGCTCCTCGACTCCCCCGCGCTCGGC
>CAYQQT010000471.1:0-3744 GCA_964419375.1 uncultured bacterium | reverse complement strand
CGCGTGGAGCACGGCGTGCCCGCCGCCGGCGACGCGCCGGTGGCCGACTACATGTGCGCCATGACGCTCGCCTTCGGCATCGCCGCCGCCCTGTTGCGCCGCGAGCGCACGGGCCGCGGGGGCGAGGTGGACGTGGCGCTCTTCATGGCCGCCCTCACGCTGCAGAACAACTCCCTCGTCCGCGTCGCCTCCGCGGACAGCGCGCCCCAGGCGGCCGCGCTCGCGCGGCTGGCCGAGATGCGCGCCGCCGGGCGCCCCTTCGAGGAGCAGGCGGACACGCTGCCGACCGTCCGCACGCCCGGCATGACGAATGTCTACTACCGCACCTACGCGACGAAAGACACCGCGGTGGCGGTGGCGTGCGTCAGCCCCGGGCTTCAGCGGACGTTCATCGACGCCATCGGCCTCACCGACGCCGCCCACACGGGCACGGTGGCCGATCCCCTCGCCCACTACCGGGCGCTGCGCGAGCGCGCCGAAGCCGCCCTCGCCTCACGCACGAGCGCCGAATGGAAGAAGATCTTCGACGCGCGCGGCGTGCCCGGCGCCGCCGTGCGCTTCGCCATCGAGATGCTCGACGACGAGCAGGCACGCGCCAACGGGCTCTTCCACGATCTGGCCCACCCGAGCATCGGGCCCGTGCGCGTGCTGGCGCCGCCGCTGGCGATGGACGGCGCCGGCTTTCAGCCGGGGGCGCCCACCGCCGCCTTCGGGTCGGAGGCGCGGGCGATCCTGGGTGAGATCGGGTTCAGCGACGGCGAGATCGACGAGCTTCTGAAGGCGGGCGTCAGTCAGGCGCGTTGATCACTCCTACTCCGCCGTCCTCGACGCTCCCCTCGAGCGCGGCGCGGCCGGCGAGGCCGTAGGGGCTGACTACCACACCGTCCTGAGTACCGGGCTACCCCGCAGCTTGGCGTCCCGAGTCACGAGTGACATTCCCTCGGCACGAGCGGTGGCGGCGATCAGCCGATCCGCCGGATCCGCCGGGAAGTCGTGGGGAAACTGCGTCGCGAGGGTCGCCACGGCGGGGGTGATGTCCTTGACGACGACGCCGCTCCGCTCGACAAGCTCGCTCAGCCAGGCTTCAGGCGTTCCCCGTGGCGTAATCCGGCCGAGCGCGATCATCATGGCGAGCTCCCAGAGTGTGATGGAGGCGATCGCAATACCTCCCGTCGCGAGGGATTTCCTGATCGCTGTCGCCGCCGATGCGGAAAGGCGCTTGGGCTCGAGGAGCAGCCACAGCAGGACGTGCGTGTCGAGCAGGATCATCGCCTTGACTTCCACGCCCGCACGGGAACCACGGGAGCCTCGACATCGCCCATGATCTCTGCCGTGCCCGCCATGCAGCCGAAGACGTCGACCGCCACTTCATCGGGTGGCACGAGCTTCGCCACGGGCCGCCCCTTCTTGGTGATGACGACGGGCGTCCGGTACGACCGCACGTCCTCCATGATCTTGAGGCAGCGCGCCTTGAACTCCCCGGCCGGAATCGTCTTCATGGTCTTCCTCCTGGGCCCATGGTCACGACTACATGACCATGATAGCCCGGAGCGACCTATCCGGCGAGCTTCATCATCTCCAGCGCCGCGCGGCCGACGAGGCCGGCGGGGTCGGCGAGGGTCGCGATCATCTCGAAGTGGTTGGACGCCTTGCCCACGAGGTACCGGTGGAGGCGGCCGATGGCGTCGAGCGCGTGCGCGAACTCGCGTGACTGGCGCTGGAACTCGGGGCTGTCGTGGTCGCCGTTGGCGACGATCACCGGGCAGGCGAGGCGCGCGAGGTGACGCTGTGAGCTGTACTCGTGCTCGATGCGGTCGTCGAAGCTGACGTAGGACGACCGCGCGGACAGCCGCGGCGCCTTCAGATCGTACATCCCGCTCACGCACACGCCGCCCTTCACGATGTCGGCGGGCAGGTCGAACGGGCGCCAGTCGGTGACGAGGACATTGCCGGCGAGGTGCGCGCCCGAGGAGTGGCCCGACACGTAGATCCGTCCGGGATCGCCGCCGAAGCTGGTGGCGTTGTGCGCCACCCACGCCACCGCGCGGCGCACCTGGGCCACCATGCCGTCGAGGCCGACCTCCGTCACCGGCGCGAAGTCCGGCACCACGAAGTGCGCGCCCGCGTGCACGAAAGTCTCGGCGGGGAACGCGTACGCGGCCGCCGTGCCCCGCAGCCAGGCGCCGCCGTGGAGAAACACCATCACGGGGGAGCCCGATGCGGGCGCGCGGTACACATCGAGCGTCTCGATGGCGCTCGGGCCGTACGGGACGGTGCGCGGGCGGCCGATCCGGGCGCGCACCGCGTCGCTCTCGTCCGCGAACCGCTTCAGCAGCTCCTGCATGTTCGGCGCCCAGTGCACCTGCTCGTGCGCGCGGTCGAGCGCGGCCTGGTCGTAGTCTAAGAAGACGGCGTCAGCCGCCATAGATCTTCTTCATCTCACCCGCCGCCCACGCCACCGCGTCCTCCGCGCGCATGCCCTGGATGGCCTTGGCGAACATGTCCACCATGATGTACTTCGTGAGCGCCTCGGTGGACTTGCGCCCGGCGGGGCCGGCGTACCCCACCTGTCGCGCGTACTGCAGCGTCTCCGGGAAGACGGCGGTCTTGGGATCCTTCTTCCACAGCGGGTGGTCGCGGTAGACCTTGGTGGCGGGGATGCCGAAGGTGTCCATCGTCTCGAAGTAGCGGTCGAACTGGGCGCGGTCCATGTAATAGCGGATGAAGTCCTTGGCCACCTTCTGGTTCTTCGAGTACTTCATCACCACCGCGTTCCAGCACGGCAGCCAGTAGTAGCGGCCGGCGGGCCCCGGCGGATAGTGGCCGTGGTTCATGCCCTTGTAGACGTCCGGGAACTTGCCGCGCGCGGCCACGTAGATGCTGGGCGCGTTGCCACTGAGCGAGATCTCCTGCGAGAGAAACGCGCGGTTGTTGTTGCCGTCGTCCCAGGCGAGCCCGCCCTCGTCGAAGCACTCCTTCCACAAGGTGGTCGTGAACTTCACCGCCTCCAGCGTGTTCTTGCTGTCGAGCGTGGCCGTGCGGCCGTCCTTGGCGACCTCCATGCCGCCCCACATCCACACCATCGGGTACGCCCACGCGTTGGGGTCGTTGATGGAATGGCCGAGCGCCTGGCCGAAGGGCTTGCCCTTGGCCTTCATCGCCCGCCCCACGCGCCGGAACTCGTCCCACGTCTTCGGGTACTCGAAGCCCGCCTCGCGCAGCCAGTCCTCGCGGTAGTTCACCGCCCACGAGATGATGAAGTGCGGCACGCCCACCCAGCGGGTGCCGACCATGCAGTTGCTGGAGACGTAGTCGTACCAGCCGCCCTGCTTGGCGCCGATCTCCTCCGCCACGTCGCTGACGTCCACGAGCGCGTTCTCGTACAGCAGCGGGTGGTTGTTGGCCACCACGATGATGTCGGCGCCGCTGCCGCTCTGCACGGCCGCCGTCACGCGCGCCTGGATCTCGTTCTGGTTGATGCGCTCGATGGCGATCTCGACGCCTGCCTGCTTGCCGAACTCCTTGGCCTGCTGCTCGAACACCTGGTCGGCGGCGGGCACGAAGTGCGACCACTGCAGCAGGTGCAGGCGCGTGCCCTGCGCGAAGGCGGGCGCGCTCCCGGCGGCAGTCACGGTGGCGATGGCGGCGGAGCCCTTGAGGAAGCGTCGGCGGTCCATATGGCCCTCCTGGTTGCCACCGTCGTAGCACGACGGGGCGGCGCTCGGCAACTTCGTCGTGCTACGA
>CAYQQT010000470.1:0-3769 GCA_964419375.1 uncultured bacterium | reverse complement strand
TGATCCGCGTCGCCGAAGACCTGCGCGATCATCGTCAGCCGCCGGAAGGTGTGGCTGATCTTCAGCTCCTCCGTCATGCCCATGCCGCCGTGCAGCTGCACCGCTTCCTGGCTCACGTGGCGCGCGGCGTCGGCGATCTTGATCTTGGCCGCCGACACCACGCGCCTCCGCTCGGCGGCCTCCGCGGTGTCGACCTTCACGCAGGCGAGCGTGGCGATGGAGCGCGCCTGCTCGTAGCTGATCAGGATATCCACCATGCGGTGCTGCAGAGCCTGGAAGGTGCCGATGGGCACGCCGAACTGGCGCCGCTCCTTGAGGTACTGCAGGGTGGCGTCGTGCGCGTACTTGATGGCGCCCACCGCCTCCGCGCACACGAGCGCCGTCGCGTAGTCCACCACCTCGTCCGCGAGGGCGAAGCCGCCGCCCTCGGCGCCGATCAGCGCCTCACGGGCCACGGGGACGCCGGTGAACCGGAGGTCGGCCACGCGCAGGTTGTCGATCGTCCGGTACTCCGTCAGCGTGAGGCCGGGCGCGCCCCGCTCGACGAGGAAGAGGCTGAGACCTCGCTCGTCCCGGTCGCCCCCGGCCGTGCGGGCCGACACCACGAGGAGGTCGGCGGCGCCACCGTGCAGGACCATGCGCTTGTCGCCGTCGAGCACCCAGCCGTCGCCGGACTTCTTCGCGCGCATCGCCACGTGCGCCACGTCGTAGCGCGCGCCCGGCTCCGTGTGAGCGAAGGCCATCTTCGTCTTGCCCTGGATGAGCCCGGGCAGGATGCGCTCCTGCTGCGCGGCCGTGCCCCCGCGCGCGACGAAGCGGCCGCCGAGGCCGACGGTGGCGAGGTACGGCTCCACCAGGAGCCCTTCGCCGATGGCCTCCATCACGATCATCATGTCGACGGTGGTGCCGCCGAAGCCGCCGTGCGCCTCGGCGAAGGGCACGCCGAGCAGGCCCATCTCAGCGAGGACGGCCCACACGTCCTCGCTGTAGCCCGCGGGCGAGGCCATGATCTTCGCGCGCGCGTCGAAGTTGTAGCCGGTGGCGAGGAAGCGCTTGAGCGTGTCGGAGAGCAGCTTCTGCTCGTCGCTGTACTCGAAATTCATCTCGCGTCCTCTCCGGCCTACAGGCCCAGGGTCGCCTTGGCGATGATGTTGCGCTGGATCTCGTTGGAGCCCGCGTAGATCGTCGCCTTGCGCACGTTGCAGTAGCGCGGCGCCAGCGACGCCGTGAAGGTATCGAAGCCGGGCGCGCCGTCCACGGGGCGGAAGGCATGCGCGAAGGGCCCCGCCGTCTGCATCATGAGCTCGGTGAGCGACTGCTGGATCTCCGTGCCCTTGATCTTGAGCAGCGAGACCTCGGCGCCCGGCGGCCGTCCGCCGCGAAGCTGGTCGAGGAAGCGCATGTTGGTGATCTCGAGCGCCATCAGCTCCACCTCCACGCGCGTGAGCCGGTCGCGGAAGCGCGGATCGTCCAGCAGGGGCCGGCCGTCGTCGCGCACCGCTTTCGCCGCCAGGGACTTCAGGCGCGCCAGCTCGCGCTTGCACACGCCCACGTTGCCGGTGCCCATGCGCTCATAGCCGAGGAGGTACTTCGCCACCGTCCATCCCTTGTTCTCTTCGTGGACGAGGTTGGCCGCCGGCACCTTGACCTCGTCGAAGAAGACCTCGTTGACCTCGTGGCCGCCGTCCATGAGCATGATCGGCCGCACGGTGATGCCGGGCGACTTCATGTCGATGAGGAGGAAGGAGATGCCTTCCTGCCGCTTCTCACGGCTGGCGTCCGTGCGCACGAGGCAGAAGATCCAGTCCCCGTAGTGGCCCAGCGTCGTCCAGATCTTTTGGCCCGTGACCATGTAGTGGTCGCCGTTGCGGACGGCACGCGTCTTGAGCGAGGCGAGATCGGAGCCCGAGCCGGGCTCGGAGTAGCCCTGCACCCAGAAGTCGTCGCCGTTGTAGATGCGCGGCAGGAAGCGCTGCTTCTGCTCCGGCGTGCCGAAGTGCAGCAGCACCGGCGCGCACATGCGCACGCCGAAGGGCACGATGATCGGGCAGCCCGCGTCCGCGCACTCCTCCTCGAAGATGTAGCGCTGCACCACCGTCCAGTCGGTGCCGCCCCACTCCTTGGGCCAGTGCGGCGCCACCCAGCCCTTCCTGGCCAGGATCGAGTGCCAGCTCAGGAGCTCTTCCTTCGTCAGCTCCTTGTAGTCCAGCACCTTGTCGCGCAGCTCGTGGGGCAGGTTGTCGCGCAGCCACGACCGCACCTCGTCGCGAAAGGCCGCTTCCTCGGGCGAGTAGTTCAAGTCCATCCGACGGCTCCTCTCTTGGAATGGGGGGCCTCGACCGGGCCCCCCATGCCCCCCACTCGCTCGGCAGCGCCCCGGCAAAGCCGTGGCGCTCCTCGAAGCCGTGGCGCTCCGCGATCATCCGACGGAAATCGAGGGGCCCTTCGAGGCTCCCCATCTACCCAAATGCGGGCATCACCTCGCGCGCGAACGTCTCCATCGAGCGCAGCACGCGCGCGTGCTCGAGGTCGCCGAACCAGAACGAACAGTTGAAGTGCGTAATGCCGACCGCCTCCTGGATGCGCGTGATCTGCCGCACGCAGGTGTCCGGCGTGCCGATGACGAGGTAGCGGTCGAGCAGGTCGTCGACGTCGGGCTCGTTCGGCGCCGGCACCGGGATGGCGCGGCCGTTCTCGACGCGCTGGTAGTTGTTGCGCAGGCTCAGCGTAACGCGCATGTTCCAGCGGGCCTGCTCGGCGGCGGCGCGCGCGTCGGCGTCGTTGTCCGCCACGTAGACGGCGCGCTGCACGCCGACCTGCAGCGGCTCGCGCGGCTTGACCTCGGCCACCACGCGGTCGAACAGCTTGCGGAATTCCGCCATGCGCTCGAGCGGCACGCCGAAGCCGCCCGTGAGCACGTTGAAGCCGCGGCGCACCGCGCCCTCCACGGAGTCCGGGCTCTGCGCGGTGACCCAGATCGGCGGGCGCGGCTTCTGCACGGGCTGGGGAAAGATCGTCGTCTCGGGGATCTTGAAGATCTTGCCGTCGTAGGAGAACGGCTTGCCCTCGAACGCCTTCAAGATGATGTCGATGGACTCCTCCCAGCGCGCGCGGCCGGTCTCGAGGTCGAGGCCGAGGCGCTCGAACTCGTAATGCTGGTAGCCTCGCCCCAGCCCGACGTCGATCCGCCCGCCCGCGAGCAGGTCGAGCGTGGCGATCTCCTCGGCGACGATCAGCGGATGGTGGAGTGGCACCACGATGACGGCGGTGCCCACGCGCAGGCGCGTCGTCTTCGCCGCGATGTAGGTGGCCAGCTGCGCCGGGCGCGAGAGATAGCCGTAGGTCGAGAAGTGGTGCTCGGCGAGCCAGACGCTGCGGAAGCCGAGCGTCTCGGCCGCCTGCGCCATCTCGACGCCGCGCGCGTAGATCTCCTGCGAGGACCGCGCCGACGGCGACTGCATCAAGAGAAACGTGCCGAAGTTCATCGTCACCTCGCTCGGACTCGATACCACGGATGCGGCTGGCCCGGGGTCGTCACGCGCAGCGTGTAGACCGACGTGCGGGCGGTCAGGAACAGCGTACGCAGGTCGGGGCCGCCGAAGGCGAGGTTGGCGGGGACCTCCGGCGTGCGGATGATCCCGAGCCGCGTGCCGTCCGGCGCGAAGACCCAGGTGCCGCCGGGGCCGGTGCAGTAGACGCGGCCCTCGACGTCCACCTTCATGCCGTCGGGGACGCCGTCGGTCTCGTCGGAGGACATGTCGGCGAAGAT
>CAYQQT010000469.1:0-3775 GCA_964419375.1 uncultured bacterium | reverse complement strand
TGATCTCGCTGGCGGCGATGCCGTCCATCTCCGGCATGTTGATGTCCATGACGATGACGTCCGGCCGCAGCTCCATGGCGAGCCGGATCGCCTCCTCGCCCGAGCCGCCGGTCCCCGCGACGTCGATCTCCTGCTCGAAGCTCAGGAGCTTCGTGAGGTGTTCCCGCGTCTCGGGGATGTCGTCGACGATGAGGACCTTGATCATGATCTCGCTCCGCTCCGCTGCCGGGCCTACGGGGCCGGCTCGGTCGACCCGGGCAGGATCCCTTCGAGCTCGGGCACGAGCACGCCGTAGTCCTCGACGAGGGTCTGGAGCGTGATGCCGGTCGTGGCCTCGATGGCGTCGTCGTCATTCGTGCGCAACGTCACCGAGAGGGTTGCCGCGGCGTCGCTGCCGCCCTCCGTCTCGGTCCGCTGGGCCATCCGAATGAGCTCGGCGTCCTGGTCGGTCCCGGCGAACACGATCACCACGCTGGTGATGGCCGTCGGGGTCACCGGCGCCTCGCCGTCGGTCGTTCCCTCCTCCGCAGTCGGGGGCGGCGCGATGTTCGTCCCGCTCACGTACAGGACGCGCTTGTTCTGCAGCACGGTCTTGACGGTGCGGATGACCGCCGGGTCTTCAGGGCTCGACAGGTGGATGGCGACGATGATGTCGATGGTGTCGCCGGGCTGCATTAGGAAGTTCAGACCCTGGACGCGATCCACGACGAAGGCCACGGCCTTCTCGCCGGTCTGCAGCTGCGCGGCGAGGTTCTCCGCTCCCACGCCGAGGCCGACTGCGGCCTGCGTCACCTGGGTGCCGGCGGGAATGTTGAAGATGGCGGGCTGACCCTGCACCTGCGAGGCATCGCGCAGGGGCGTCTGGATCACCGCGTCGGCCTCGACCTGTCGCGTCTCGACGCGATCGGGGGTCACCGGATCGCCGATGGCGATGTCCTCGCTGGCGACCAGCACCGTCTCCATGAGCGGACCGCCCTGCTGCTGCGCGGACTGCTGGTTGAGCACCACGACGATGCCGATGAACGCCATGGCGGCGAGCAGGACTCCGACCAGGATGACAAGCCGATTCGATCGCTTCACAGCAGGTGTACCCCTATGAGCTCGGTTCCGATGAAGGTGGAGGTGGAGGTGATGCAGCGTTGTGACTGCTGGCAACATGCTAGGTTCGAGGGGGAGCAGTAACGACCGGACTTGTGGGCTAGGTAATAGGGGTACTTGCGCGGTACCCCGTTCCAGTTGCTCCGAGAAATGGAGAAGCCCCCGGCTCACGTGCCGGGGGCTTCTGCCGCTACGGGGAGGTCAGACCGCGTTGAGCGAGTCGCCGACCGTGTCGAAGATTCCGCTGACGATCGGGCCAAGGACGACCAGGGCCGCGATCACGACGATGGCGATGAGAGCCAGAAGCAGGCCGTACTCGACGAGCGTCTGACCTTCCTCATCACGCCGCAGGAAACCGAGAAGATTGCTGATGACCATGTGAAGCATATGTGTAAGTCCCTCCTTTCCCGAAAGATTTGTGCGGGAGTTACACCGTAGGGGCGCATCGGGACGCCGCATAGTGACGAACAAGTACTAACCACGCGGGTGCCGGCGGTACGGGTCGCTGGTCGGGGCCGATCCGGTTTTGCGTCGTCCACAGCGGCCCCGGGCCGGTCCGGCTCGCGCAACGCCCGCCTGGCGAGCGGCGCCACTACTGGGTCTCGGACACTGAAGGGAGCCGTGTCGAGCGACACGGCTCCCTCAGCACTGGGGGAGGAGACCCGAGGGCCGGATTGGAGAGCCCGACCCCCTTTCCAGATGAACGTCCCCGAAGATACCTGCGGTGACGTGAGGCAGAGGCTATTGCCAACGCCCGAGCTGCACCATGGCACTCTCGTACCGAGCGCCCATGGACGAACGGTTCAGTCCTCGGGGATCTTGATCCAGCCCTGGCGCATGGCATAGACCACGGCCTGGGTGCGGTCGTTGACCGAAAGCTTGCGGAGAATGGAGCTCATGTGGTTCTTGACGGTCTGCTCGCTGATCGACAGCGCGTAGGCCACCTGCTTGTTCGTCATGCCCTGGGCGATGTTGTCGAGGATCTCGACCTCTCGCGGCGAAAGGGGCGCAAAGATCGGCTGCGCCTCGGATCCGTAGACCGCCAGCTCGCGGAACTCCTTCAGAACGCGCGACGCCACGGCCGGCTTGCTGAAGACCTTGTCGTTGATCAGGTACTCGCCCGCTCGGACACGCCGGATGATGGCGATCAGGTCCGTTGGATCGATGTCCTTCAGCACGTACGCCGCGGCGCCGGCCTTGATCGCCTCGAAGAGCTGGTCCTCGTCATCGTTCGACGCCATCACGATCACGCCGGTGTGCGGCAGCTCGCGCTTGAGCCGCTGCGTGGTCTCGATGCCGCTCGGCGCCGGGATGCCGAGGTCCATGAGGACCACGTCCGGCGTGAGCTCCTGGACGACGGCCAGGGCCTCGCGCCCGGTTCCAGCCTCGCCGACGACTTCGATGTCTCCCTCCAGCTCGAGGATGTTGCGCACCCCACGCCTGAACAGCGTGTGGCCGTCCACGATGACGACGCGCGTCTTACCCATGTTCCGGCGGTCGGCACCTCGGCGCCGCTCGTCCTTAACCTCGACTTCCATCGGTCTCCTCCTTCGTGGTGTGCCTGTGACCCTGCCCCGGAAGCCGGAGCAGGATCCGTGTCCCTTCTCCCTGTCGGGATTCGATCTGGAGCTGGCCGCCCATGAGCTCTGCCCGCTCCCGCATGAACTGCAATCCGAAGTTGCTCGTCCTCGCCGATGCCAGTCGCAACAGGTCGAAGCCTCGCCCGTTGTCGGCGATGACGACCGTGTCGCCCTCAAGACTGACGGTGACGCGGCTCGCGGCGGCGTGCTTTCGGACGTTCTGGAGGGCCTCCCGCACGATCCGCAGGACAGATGCCCTCCCCGCCTGCGTGAGCCGCTCGTCGATGCCGCCAATCTCGAGCTCGACCGCGATCCCGTGGCGTGCCTCGAACTGTTGCGCGCGCTCGGCCAGCGCGTCAGCCAGCCGAACGTCGATGGCCGGCGGCCGCAGGTCGGCGATGAAGCCGCGCACCTGGTCGAGGCCGCCGCCCAGCATGTCGCGAAGGAAGGTCAGCTCCGCCTGGGCTGCCTGCGCGTCCTTGCCGATCACGCGGTCCAGGTACTCGACCTGGAAGAGCGCGTTGGTCAGGACCTGCGCCGGCCCGTCGTGAATGTCTTCCGCCATGCGTTGGCGTTCGCCTTCCTGCGCCTGAACCACGCGGAGGTTGATGGCCGTCGGGGAGTCGTCGGAAGCCATGCTCGGCTCCTCCAGACCTGGATCGTCTGACTCGAGGTAGCTCCACAGCAGCTCGAGCTGGCGTGCGACGACGTCGAGTCGCTTGAGGCGCGCCTGGAGCGTCGCGAGCTCGCGTCCACGCCCTTCGTACTGGGCCCGAAGCATGTCCGTGCCCACCGGCCGCAACGCACCGCCACGGCGATCGAGCCGCGCGCGCAGCTGCATCCAGTCCTCGAGGTCGCGTCGATACTGAGCGCGGAACCGTTCCGCGAGCTCATGCATCCGCCGCGCGTCACCGCGGACGCTCTCGCTTGCGTCGACGCCGAGCCGCTCGAAGTTCTCCTGCGCAGTGCCGCCCACGGGCTCGTTTGGCATAGGTCCCCTGCATGAGTACCGGGTCCAGACCAGTACCGGACCTCACGCCCATGCTGTCGGGCCGCTGTGCGTCCGGTCAACAGTACCAAGGGCGCCGGAAGTACTA
>CAYQQT010000468.1:2123-3778 GCA_964419375.1 uncultured bacterium | reverse complement strand
AGGCCAACGAGGTCGCGCGCAACCTGCCCTACGGCGATCAGCGGCGGCTGGAGCTGGCGCGTGCGCTCGCCTCGGAGCCGGCGCTGCTGCTGCTCGACGAGCCCACGGCGGGGATGACGCAGGGCGAGGCGCGGCACCTCATGGAGCTGCTCCGGCGGCTGGTCACGGAGCTCGACCTCACGCTGCTGCTCATCGAGCACAACATGCGCGTGGTCATGGAGATCTCCGACCGCGTCACCGTGCTCGATCACGGCGAGAAGATCGCCGAGGGGCTGCCGCGCGAGGTGCAGGCGGACACGCGGGTGGTGGAGGCGTACCTCGGCCGCCGCGCGAGCTCCAGGAGCGGCCGTGCTCAGCCTTGAAGGCCTCGACGTCTACTACGGCGAGATTCACGCCCTTCGGAGCGCCGCCCTCGACGTGCGGCAGGGCGAGATCGTCGCGCTCCTCGGCAACAACGGCGCGGGCAAGTCGACCACGCTGAAGACGATCTCGGGACTGCTGGCGCCGCGGCGCGGCAGCATCCGGCTCGACGACGAGACCATCGCCGGCACGCCGCCCCACGAGATCGTCCGCAAGGGCATCGCGCACGTCCCCGAGGGCCGGCGCATCTTCAACCGTCTCACCGTGCGGGAGAATCTGATGATGGGCGCCTACCTGCGCACGGACGCCGGCGTCAGCGACGACCTCGCCAGGGTCTTCGAGCTGTTCCCGCGCCTCAAGGAGCGCATCGCGCAGGTGGCGGGCACGCTCTCGGGGGGTGAGCAGCAGATGCTCGCCATCGGCCGCGCCCTCATGGCCCGCCCCCGCCTCCTCCTGCTCGACGAGCCCAGCATGGGCCTGGCGCCGGTGCTCGTGGAGCAGATCTTCGACACCATCGTGAACATCAACCGCCTCGGCACCACGATCCTGCTCGTCGAGCAGAACGCCGCCATGGCCCTCTCCATCGCCCACCGCGGCTACGTCCTGGAGACCGGCGCCATCGTGACCGAAGGCACCGCCGCCCAACTGACAGAAAACGAAGAAGTCCGCCGCGCCTATCTCGGCGAGTAACGGTAACGGTGCGTCCGCCGGGAGATCGCGGGCACCGGGTGTCCGCCGGCAGTGGCCGTGCGAGGTAAGCGACGCCGCGGCGCGAGCCGAGCGAAATCAAAAAGGAGCCTGCATGCGAACTGAGGGAGTGAACTTCGAGGAGCACAAGATCGGCGCCAAGTACCAGACGCTCGGGCGCACGGTGTCGGAGACGGACATCGTGACCTTCGTGAACCTGTGCGGCTTCAACGAGCCGCTGTTCATGGACATGGAGTACGTGAAGAAGGAGTCGGTGTTCGGACGCCGGGCGGCCCCGGGCGCCCTCACCTTCTCGCTCTCCGAGGGCCTCGTCATGCAGACCGGCCTCATCCACGGCACGGGCATGGCCTACCTCGGCGGCGAGATCCGCGTGGTGGCGCCCGTGCTCGAGGGCGACACGCTGCGCGTGGAGATCGAGGTGGCCGACAAGCGGGAGACGAAGAAATCCGACCGTGGCATCGTGACGTACCGGCATCGCGTGCTCAACCAGCGTGACGAGGTGGTGCTGGAGGCGCGCATCCAGCGCATGATCCGCCGCGCCGGCGGCTGAGAGCCGGTGCTCGTCCTTCGCGCTGGAGGATCTCGTG
>CAYQQT010000468.1:0-2023 GCA_964419375.1 uncultured bacterium | reverse complement strand
GACCGCGCGTACGGCCGCGTGTCCCAGGCGCGCCATCCGGGGTGGAGCCGCGTCTATACCCGCGTGCTCGCGGAAGGCATCATCGCGGCCGGCGATCCCGTGCGCCTGCTCGAGCCGGCGCAGGCGGCCGAGGTCGTCGCCGCCGCTACCGGGTGAGCGCCACCGCCGACGTCGTCATCGTCGGCGGCGGCGTCACCGGCGCCTCCACCGCCTTTCATCTCGCCTCCCTCGGCGTTCGCCACGTCGTCCTCCTGGAGCGCGCCTTTCTCGCCGCGGGCGCCACCGGGCGCTCCGTCGGCATCATCCGGCAGCTGTATCCCACGCCGGAGACGAGTCGGATGGTGGCGCGCTCGCTGCGCGTCTTCCAGACCTTCTCGGACGCGGTGGGCGGCGAGTGCGGCTACGTCGCCTGCGGCGCGCTCATCGGCGTGCCGCCCGCCATGCGCCCGGCCCTGGAGAAGAACCTCGCCATGCAGCGTAACCTCGGCATCCGCGCCGAGATCCTGGAGCCGGCCGACGTCGCGCGCGTGGAGCCCCGCATTGACCCCGCCGGCCTCGGCGCCGTGCTCTACGAGCCGGACTCCGGCTACGGCGATCCCACCGCGGTCACGATGGCCTACGCGGACGCCGCCCGCCGTCTCGGGGTGACGATCCGCCAGGGCGTGGAAGTCACCGCCATCCGTCGCGCCGGCGATCGTGTCACCGGGGTCGATACCGCCGACGGGCAGCGGATCGACGCCCCCGTGGTGCTCAACGCCGCCGGCCTCTGGTCGCCCGCGCTCGCGCGACTGGCGCAGGTCGAGCTGCCAATCGTGATCGGCCGTCATCCCGTCTTCGTGGTCGCGCGCGGCCCCGCCTTCGGCGCCGCCCATCCCGTCTACCTGGACCTCGCGGGCGGCAGCTACGCGCGGCCGGAGACGGGCGGGCTGACGCTCACCGGCTCGCTCACCGACGACGAGACGCAGCACCCGATGGATCCGGACACGCTCGGCGCGGACGTCGGCCTCGACGAAGCCGCGCACGTGCTCGAGCGCACCGGGCGGGCGATCCCACGTCTGTCGGAGGCGCAGTATCGCGGCGGCTGGGCGGGCGCCTTCGACATCACGCCGGACTGGATGCCCATCCTCGATCGCACGCCGGTGGAGGGGTTGTGGGTGGCGGCGGGCATGAGCGGCCACGGCTTCAAGCTCGCGCCTGCGGTGGGCGAGATGATGGCCGCGCTCATCACGGGTGCTGCGCCCCCCGTCGACGCGGCGCCGTTCCGGTGGGGCCGCTTCCCGGCGGGCGCGGCCTCCGGAACCTTCGTGGCGTCGTACTTGCGGTGAGCGACGCGCCCACCGTCACGATCGTCCTCGTCACCTATTACGACACGAAGTACCTCGAGCGGCTGTACGCAACCATCGAGGCACAGCGCTATCCCCGCCACCGCCGGCGCCTCATCGTCGTCGAGAATGGCGCCGGGCGCGCCGCCGCGCGCTGGTTCGCCGAGCACGCGCCCGATGCGCAGGTGATCGTCCCCGGCGACAACACGGGCTACGCGGGCGGCAACGCGCTGGGGATGCAGCGCGCGCTGGAGGAGGGCGCGGAGTACGTGGCCATCGTCACCCAGGACACGTACCTGGAGCCCGACTGGCTGCGCGCGCTCGTGGACGTCGCGCAGAGCCGGCCCCGCGCGGGGGCGGTACAGCCGAAGATCATGCGGCGTGATGAGACGGGCGGCGCGGTCATCCACACGCGCGGCAACGAGCTGCATTTCCTGGGCGTCGGCTTCGTGGGCGGCGACGGTGAGCCCGATCGCGAGCTGGACGTTGCCTCCATCTGCTACGCGAGCGGCGCCGGCGTCCTGTACCGCGCGACCGCGCTACGGGAGGTGGGCGTCTTCGATCCCGCGCTGTTCATGTACCACGAGGATTCCGATCTCGGGTGGCGCATGCGGCTGGCGGGCTGGGACGTGGTGCTGGCGCCGCAGGCCGTCATGCACCACGACTACGACTTCTCGCGCAGCGCCCGCAAGTTCCACTAC
>CAYQQT010000467.1:0-3784 GCA_964419375.1 uncultured bacterium | reverse complement strand
CGGCGCTGCCGAGCGCGGGGGGCTTGGGGGGCCCTTCGAGGCCCCCCATCCAACTGCGCACGCGCCTCAGCGCGTGCGCACGCGCGCGACCGCCTCGTTGAGGGCGGCGATGGTGACCGGCTTGTCGATGAGGAAGTCCACGGCCTCGCGCCGCTCCTCGTCCACCGGCGTCGCGTCCTGCCAACCGGACATCACGCCCACCGCCACGTGCGGGCGCCGCGCCTTCACGGCGGCCGCGACCTCCCAGCCCGTCATGCCCGGCATGACGAGGTCGGTGAGCACCAGCTCGAGCGCGGGCTCGGTCTCCACCCACTCCATGGCGTCGGCGCCGTTGCCGGCGGTGAGCACGGTGTGGCCCTGCGAGGCGAGCATCTCCGCCAGCGCCTCGCACACCTCGTGCTCGTCGTCGACGAGGAGGATGTGCAGCTTGACGGCTCCCGCGGGCGCCGGCGCCGTCACCGACATCGGCTCCGCGGCGGCGAGCGCGGGCAGGCGCAGCGTGATCGTGCTCCCTTCGCCGGGCGTGCTCGCGATCGGACGCGGTCTCGACGGTGATGCGGCCCCCCTTCGGCATCGCCTCCACGGCGTTGAGCACCAGGTTCGTGACCGCCTCCCGCAGCCCGGCGGGATCGCCGGCGACGGCCGCGACGGGGGCCGTGCGTGACTCCACGTCGATGGACACGCCGCGCGTGCGGGCGGCGTCGTGCCAGTGCCCGCGCGTCATCTCGAGCACGTCGGCCCCCACAGCGAGCGCATCATGTTCGGCACCGACCACCCCTCGGGCTCCGGCACCCTCGTGGAGATCTACAAGGTCCTCGACGGCGTCGGACTGCGGAAAGACGTGAAAGAGCGACTGCTGGGGGCCACCGCCGAACGCTTCGTGCAACGGTTCTGGCCCGATTTTTCCCAAAGGATTGCCGGAAAACCGAGGCGGCCGCGAGGCGCGTAGGCGCGTCGCCCTCTACATCAGGCGCGCATGATCACACCGGCCCGAACCCGATGGCCGTCTGGCCGTTATTGGTCAGCGGACGGAAGCGCACGGGGAGGCCGACGGCGAGCTTTTCGAGGGGGATGTCCACCACGCGCCCCAGCAGTGACACGCCTTCCTTGAGCTGAACGGCCACGATCGCGTACGGCACGTCGGCGGCGTGGGCGCGGGGCGCCACCCGGATCACGGTGAAGCTGGCGATGGTGCCCTCGCCCGCCAGCGCCACCGGTTTCCACGCGCGCTGCTGGCAGGACGCGCAGAACTCCTTGGGAGGAACGGCGAGCGTGCCGCACTTTTCGCAGCGAATGGCGGTGAGCTCGCCCTCGCGGGCGCGCTCGAAGAATTGCCTGAGGGTGATCACGGGCTCACTCACGGCCGAAGACACTGACCAGCACGGTCGCCGTGTTGCCGCCCAGCGTGTGCGTGAGCCCCTTGGTCGCGCCCTCGACCTGGCGCGGGCCCGCCTCGCCGCGCAGCTGCGTCACCACTTCCGCGATCTGCGCGGCGCCCGTGGCGCCGATGGGGTGGCCCTTGGCCTTCAGCCCGCCGGAGGTGTTCACGGGGATCTTGCCGCCCAGGCTCGTCCAGCCCTTCTCGGCGGCGATGCCCCCCGTGCCCGGCTCGAAGAGCCCGAGCCCCTCGGTGGCGACGATCTCGGCGATCGTGAAGCAGTCGTGCAGCTCCACCACGTCGATGTCCGCGGGACCGATGCCCGCCTGCCCGTAAGCCGCCGCCGCCGCGCGCTCCGTGGCCAGCACCCGGGAGAGGTCGCGCTTGTCGTGCAGCAGCATGTGGTCGGAGGCGGCCGCCGAGCCGAGCACCCAGATGGACCGTTTGGACTTCCGGGCGATCTCTTCCGAGGCGAGCACGAGGGCGGCGCCACCATCCGTAAAAGGACAGCAATCGTAAAGCTTTATGGGGTCGGCGATGCGTGGCGACTTCATCACCGTCTCCAGCGTGATCTCCTTCTGGAACTGGGCCTTCGGATTCATCGCGCCGTGCCGGTGGTTCTTCACCGCCACCGCCGCCATCTGCTCCTCGGTGGTGCCGTATTTCTGCATGTGGGCGCGGGCCACGAGGGCGAACACGCCGGGGAAGGTGAGCCCCAGCGACTGCTCCCACGTGGCGTCGCAGGCGTACGCGAAGTACTCCGTGGAATCCTCGGTGGGCACGTTGAGCACCCGCTCGGCGCCCCCCACCAGCACCACGTCCGAGATCCCCGCGCCGATCTCCATGACCGCGTGCCGGAAGGCGGCGTGCGAGCTGGCGCAGGCGGTCTCGAACCGGGTGGTCGGCACGGTGGGGATGCCGAGGATGGAGGCCGCTTGAGGGCCGGTGTGGAGCTGCTTTTCAGTCTCGCTGCCGACGACGTTGCCGTAGTAGAGCGCCTGCACCGCGCTCGGGGACACTCCCGCGTCGGCGAGCGCGTCGACGGCGGCGGAGGCGAAGAGCTCTGCGGACGTGCGCTCGTGCTTGCCGAACTTGGTCATGCCGACGCCGATCACCGCCACTCGCCGCATAGCGCCTCCACCGACAGGGATTGAATGCACATTCATCATAGCAAGCCCATTTCTCTTGGCGCATCCGGTGCTTCCCGGTTTCAATGGTGCCACATGCTGAGCGAGGAAGCCCTCATCGCCCTCTTCGGGCTCGTCGCGTGCGGCGCCCTCATCCTGGGCGCGATCGAGCTCAAGTGGCCGTCGCGTCCCAAGCGGCCACCCGTGGGACGAAGCGTGCGCCGCAGCAATCGCCCGTATCACGCCCACCGGGCGCCGAGCGCGCCCTACGTGATGCGGTCACCGCTGCCGGCGCCGACGCCGGTGATGGCGGACGATCGTCAGGAGAACGTCCCTCCCGTGGCGTCCGCGACGCCCCCGAGCCCCGCCCCGGCGAGCGTCGAGAGCAGCAGCACGGCGGCGGGCCCTTCCGCGGTGGACACGTGCTTCGAGCTGTACCAGGAGCGCCGCTTCGCTGACGTGATCGCGCTCGGCACCGGCACGCTGGAGACCGATCCGCCCGCGACCGCCCACGAAACCGCCGCTCTGTGGAGCGTGGTGGCCCTCGCCCGGCAGGCCTCCGGCGACGACGCGGGCGCCCGCGCGGCGCTGGAATCCGCCATCAACGCCGCGCCCGCATCCGACCGCGCCACCTACCAGCGGAAGCTCGTGTCCCTGGCGCTCAACGTCGCACAGTGGGCGCTGGCCGCCGCCGCCAACCACCTGGACTCCGGCTCCGAGGAGCGCGTGGCCGCCATCCGCGAGGCGGTGGCCTGGCTGGAGCGCGGGCAGGCGATGACGGGCGGCGAGCAGACGCTGGACGATCTGCGGGTGAGCGCGCACGCGCTGCTGTGGCCGGCCTACGAGCAGGTGGTCATGGCGCTCGTGCAGCGGCAGGACTTCCGCGCGGCGCGCCGCCACCTGCGCGATGCGCTCGACGATCCCGCCTTTCCGGCGGCGCGCGCGGAGCGCTTTCGCGAGCTGCTGTCGGGTACGTTCAGCGGGGAGATCGGCCAGCTCACCGCGCAGGCCATTCGCAGCATGCAGGACGCGCGCGAGTCGGAGGCGCTCGGGGCCCTCAACCGCGCCGAGGCGCTCCTCGGCACCATCGCCGAAGAGGCGCTGCCGCCCAAGCGTCGGGAGGAAGTGGACCGGCGCCTGTGGTGGGGCTACAACAAGCTCGGCACGCGCCGGCTGGATGCGGGCGAGTTCGACGACGCGCTGGAGCCGCTGCTCCACGCCGCGCGCTTCCACGGCGTCGGCCCCGAGCGCCAGGCGCAGACGCGCGCCGCGCTCGCGC
>CAYQQT010000466.1:0-3809 GCA_964419375.1 uncultured bacterium | reverse complement strand
GCGCTCCTCGATATCGCCGCGATACTCCACCTGCGGTCGTCGAACTAGTCAAGGCCCCTTCGAGGTCTCCCATCTAATCAAGGCCCGGCGGCGTCGACGGGTGTGTTGATGCGTGTGTGCATCTCGCGGACGAGGGGCGTGAAGAGCATGAGGACGAAGACGCCCGTGGCTACCCAGATGGCGATACGCAGCGGCGTCATGGCGTCAGGATCATAACTCCCTCAGATCCTGGATGACGCGGTACGGGCGGACGGCGGCGCCGGCGGGCAGTCCGCGTCCCGCACGGTCGACCCACACGCCGCGCACGCCGAGGCGCTGGGGGGCGTCCACGTCGAACTCCAGGTGATCGCCCACCATCCACGCCTCCTCCGCGCGCGCGCCCAGCGCCTGCAGCGCATGCCGGTACACGATCTCGTCGGGCTTGCCGGCGCCGAACTCCCCCTCAATGACCATGGCGCCGAAGAAGGGCGCCAGCCCGTACGTCTCGATCTTCCATCGCTGCTCGCGCGCGTCGCCGTTCGTCACCAGCGCCAGCGGTATGCCACGCGCCCGCCATTGCTGAAGACATTCCAGCGCCTCCGGGAAGAGCTGCATGCGGTCGCGCCGGCGGGCGGCGAAGTCGCGTCCGATGGCCTCCGCCACCCCCTCGCCCGCGGCCCCGCAGCGCTCGAGCGCGTGGGCCGCGATGCGCGTCCACGCGCCCAGCATGTCGGTGCGCTCGCGCCGGTGGCGGACAGGGTCGCTCCAGAACCACACGCGCGTCTCCGCGAGGGCGCGCAGGAGCGCGGCCTGATCGACGGAGGCGGGCGCGGCGGACACGCACGCCGCCTCCCAGCACTTCTCCACGCCGCCGGAGTAGTCGAGCAGCGTGTCGTCGAGGTCGACCAGCAAGGCCTTCACGCGCCCGTCTCCTCCACGGTCGCCAGCGACCGGAGGTGGCGCGGGTCGCGCACCCGTGCCACGAGCAGGCACACCGCGACGAGGGCGCACGCGGTCGCCGTCACGAAGACGGCGCCGAAGCCGGCGGCGTCGGCGAGGAGGCCGGCAAGCATCGGAGCCCCGAATGCCACCGGCGCCATTGCCGTGGCGCCGAGCCCGACGTAGGTCGGCTGCTCATCGAGCGTGGGCGCGAACTCGAGCATCACGTTGTGACTCGACAGCGCGACGGCGGCGGTCTGGATCCCCGCCAGCACGAAGACGACGCTGAACAGCGCCACCGAGGGCGCGGTGAGAGCGGTGAGGTTGGCGGCGAGGGCGGCCACGATGCCGGCGATGATGACGAGCCGGTGGCCGGCACGGTCCGCGAGCCAGCCGAGCGCCACGTAGCCCGCGGTCTGGCCCGCCAGCAGCAGCGTGGTGAAGACGCCCACCTCCGCGGCAGAGGCGCCCCACACGCGCATGCCGTACACGGTGTAGAAGCCGGTGGCCATCATGCCGATGATCGCGAAGGCGCGCGCGGTGAGGAACCACGAGAGATTGCGGTTGCCGCGCAGCAGCCCGGGCACGCGCGCCAGGTACGCGCGCAGCGCCACCGGCGGGGCGGGCACGGCGGTGGCGGGCTCGCGCACGCGGAGGAGTGCTCCGTACGAGATGGCCAGGCACACGGTCGCCGCCAGAAAGCAGAGGCCGAAGCTGAGCGGCGGGGGCACGGTGGCGAGCACGTAGGCCGTCCCGAAGCTGCCCGCGAATCCGGCCGCGCTCGCGCCCACGCTGGCGACGGCGAAGAAACGCCCGCGCATGCCCACCGGAATGCTGCGTCCCACGACGTCCATCCAGGCGGGCATGAGCGCACCGCCCACGCCCGTCGCCGTGAGCAGGGTGAGCAGCAGAAGGGCAAGGGCGAGCGCGGGAGCGCGCTCGGCGATGAAGATCGCCGTCGCCGCCATGACGAGGTACGGCAGCCGCTCCCACACCGTGTACCGCAGCACGAACGGCAGTCGCCGCGCGAGCGTCTGCGTGTGGCCCGCCGCGAAGAGCGACGGGAGGAACCAGCCCACCGTCATCACGGCGGGGATGGCGCCGATGAGCATGTTCGGCGCGCCCAGGTACGCGGCGAAGGCGGGCAGGATCGTCGCCTGCGACGCGAACGACAGCCCGACGATGAACATTCCGTAATCGGCGCCGAGCGCGATGACGTTATGACGGAGCACGGCCTTGTCGGGGGTCATGACCGGCCGCGGGCGACGACGCCCAGGCATACCTCCACCGCACGCAGCATGAGGGGCAGGTCCATGCTCGGCTGGTCCAGGCCGCTCTCCGCCACCATCGAGGGCAGGAGCGGGAGATGGATGAAGCCGGCGGCGGGCCCGTGGCCCTCGCGCTCGATGGCGTGGCGCGTCGTGTACATCGTCTGATTGCACAGGTACGTGCCGGCGGTGTTCGACAGGTAGGCCGGAATGCCGACGGCGATCAGCGCGTGCAGCATCGCCTCCAGCGGCAGCGTGCTGAGATAAGCCGCTGGCCCGCCCGGCACGCACGGCTCGCCGGTGGCGCGGTAGCCGGCGACATCGGGCATCTCATAGTCCATCACGTTGAGGGCCACCCGCTCCAGCGCGATGCGCGCGCGTCCGCCCGCCAGACCCAGATGGACGACGGCGAGGGGCGCCCCCTCGGCCATCGAGCGCGCCACGGCGCTGGCAGCCTCGGCGTGGTGCACGGGCAGCACCACGCTGCGCACGCGGCACTCGCCGAGCTCGCGTCCGTCGAGCGTCTTGGCGATCTCGCCCGACGGGTTGACGGCGTAAGGGCCGAAGGGCTCGAAGCCCGTGAGCAGAATGTCGCGCTTCGTCATCGTCACCCCTGCCGTGTCCGCGTGAGCTCCGTGCGCAGCAATCGCTCGATCGCGCGCCCGCCCAACACATCCGATTCCACCGTGACCCGCGTGGGCGCCTCACCCGCCGCGCTCACGCGCACGAGACCCTCGCGCCCCCACCGCATCAGCCGCGCCTCCAGCGCGCCTGCCTCGGCCTCATAGCGCGTGATCCGCGCCCCCACGTGGCGCAGGACCGCGACGGCGAGCAGCAGCGCCTCGTCCGCCGGCGCCGCGGTGTCGAACACGGTGCGGCGGGAGCGCGCGAGCAAGCGGGCGGTGGCGGCGAGGGCGGCCGGCAACACCCGGCTATGTTACCGTGCGCCTCATGGCTGATTCCACCGACTCGCACATCCTTCTCGAGCAGGACGGCCCCGTGGCCTCGATCACGTTCAACCGGCCGGATGCGCGCAATGCGATGACCTTCGAGATGTACGAGCGCCTCCACGATCTGTGCGAGCGACTGGACAAGGACACGGCCGTCCGTGTGGTGGTGCTGCGCGGCGCCGGCGACAAGTCGTTCGTGGCGGGCACGGACATCCGCCAGTTCCTCACCTTCAAGACGCGCGAGGACGCGCTCGGCTACGAGGCGCGCATCAGCCGGGTGCTGAACCGCCTCGCGGGGATGAGCAAGCCCACCATCGCCATGGTGCAGGGCGACGCGGTGGGGGGCGGCATGTTCATGTCGCTTGCCTGCGACATCCGGCTCGCCGCCACGCACGCGCGCTTCGGCGCGCCCGTGGCGCGCACGCTCGGCAACTTCGTGGCCCCCGCCAGCCTCTCGCTGCTCGTGGCCACCGTGGGGCCCATTCGCGCGCGGGAGATGGTGCTCACGGCGCGGCTGCTCGACGCGGCGGAGGCCAAGGCCATCGGGCTCATCGACCAGGTGCACCCCGCCGCCGAGCTGGACGCCCGCGTGCGCGAGCTCGCCACGCGCATGGCGGGGCTGGCTCCCCTCACCCTCGCCGCCGCCAAGGAAGCCACGCGGCGGGTGATCGCG
>CAYQQT010000465.1:1732-3815 GCA_964419375.1 uncultured bacterium | reverse complement strand
AGGCGACGAGCCAACGACGGAGATGGGCGTTTTTCAGCGCCCCTGCTAGGAGGCTTTGCCGAACATCGCGCGAAGGACGTTAAACGCCTTGCGAATGTCCTCGGGCCGCCGCCGTCCCGACACGAGGGCGAAGATCTTCTCCGCGTCCTCGCTGGGCACGGCCGCTTCCTTGGTCGCCCGCACGTCCGTCAGATCGCGGAGCGGGATCTCGAGCGCGACCGACACGCGGTACAGGCTGTCGATCGAGATCGACTTCTCTCCGCGCTCCACCTCGCCGATGAACTTTCCGCTGAGCCCGGCGCGGTCTCCGAGTTTTTCCTGGCTGAGTGATCGCTGCTTGCGCAGCGCGCGCAGACGTTGTCCGAGGAACTTCCTGACGTGCTTCACGGCTCGATCGCCCACTTTAGTGCCGCCTCTCGATGTTATCCACGTTCGCCGCCAGCCGGCCTGGGGTCAAGGCACTCAGGGTAACACGGACTCCGTGGCGCCGGTCATGACGGCGATGACCACCGCCCCCGCCGCGCTCGTCACGGTGTGGATGCAGCCGGGCGGACGTCGCGCGTAGTTGCCCGCGGTCACGGTGCCCGTGTCGTCGGACACGGCGCCTTCCAGCACGAAGATCTGCTCGTCACCGAGATGGCGGTGACGCGGAATGACGGCGCCCGCGGCGTAGCGGATGAGCACCGCGCGGCGGTCGCCGTCCTCCCACAGCGTCTTCCAGTGCACGCCGGGCCGCCGCTCCACCCATGCGCGATCGGCGACGTTGACGTAGAGGCTGGTGGGCGCCTCGCTCACGGCACGTCCACTTCCACGACGCCCGCCCGCACGCGCGTGGCGTACACGGCCACGGAGAGATCGGCGTCGACACGGCAGGCGCCGGTGGTCAGATCGAAGTCGAAGCCGTGCCACGGGCACACGACGGTGGTGCCTTCGAGCCAGCCTTCGGCGAGGGGGCCGCCCTCGTGCGGGCACAGCGCGCTGCACGCGTAGAAGCGGCCGCCGCCCGCGTTGAAGACGGCGAGGGCGATGCCCTCGCGCTCCACGAACGTGCCCTGACCCACGGTGATCTCGTTGACCTTGGCCACGGGCAGGAACGCCATCACCGCGCGCGCGCCCTGAGCGCGTTGTTGATCACGCTGCGGAAATTCTCCACGGGATGGGCCCCCACGAGCTTCTCGCCGTTGATGAAGAAGGTGGGGGTGCCGCGCACACCCGCCGCGCGGCCCTCGGCCGCGTCCGCTTCCACGGCGGCGCTGAAGCGGCGCTCGTCCAGGCAGCGGGTGAAGGGCGCGCGGTCGAGGCCGACCTCGATGGCGTACTGCACGAGCTCCTCGCGCGCGAAGCGCGGCTGGTTGGTGAAGAGCCGGTCGTGGTAAGGCCAGAACTTGCCGAGGGCGGCGGCGCAGCGCGCCGCCTCGGCGGCGGGCCGGGCGCGCTCGTGCGAGGCGAGCGGGAAATCCTTGAAGACGAGCCGCACCTTGCCGGAGAACTCCTTGAGCACCTCGTCCAGCGACCGCTGGACGCGCTGGCAGTGCGGTCACTGGTAATCTGAGAACTCCACGATCGTCACGGGGGCGGCGGGGGCGCCCTTGGTCATGGCGGGATCGAGCGTGAGGTCGGGCGGAGCGGACGAGGTGTGCGCCCACGCGCTCGGCACCAACACCACCAGCAGCAAGACGGCCACACGAACGCGGTTCATCGCGGGAGAATACCATGGGATTCCTGCTCCGGGTCATCGTCAACGCCGTCACCATCGCGCTCGCCGCGTACCTCGTGCCGGGCATCATCCTCACCGGCGTCGTGCCCGCCCTCATCGCGGGCCTGGTGCTGGGCATCATCAACGCAGTGGTGCGGCCGGTCTTCGTCGTGCTGACCTTTCCGCTGACGCTCGTGACTCTCGGGCTCTTCCTGTTCGTCCTCAACGCGTTCTACCTGTGGCTCACCTCGGTCTTCGTGCCCGGCTTCACCATCACCGGCTTCTGGCCGGCGTTCCTGGGCGCGCTGATCATCTCGATCGTGAGCTGGCTGCTCTCCCGGTTCGTCACCGACCGCCAGGCGGGCGTGAGCGTCCGGGAACTTCGGC
>CAYQQT010000465.1:0-1632 GCA_964419375.1 uncultured bacterium | reverse complement strand
GCGCGGCCGGAGTCTTCGGTGAGGGCGGTGATGATGTAGGTGCCCGACTTCTCGTCGCGCTCGAGGGTGACGACCTTGTTCTTGGCCGCTTCTTCGAGCAGCTTCGAGAAGGTGGAGTAGCCGTAGTAGGACTCGTTGAAGGCGGGGTTCTTGCGAATCATCGTCTGCTTGACCATCGAGCCCCACAGCGTTTCCTTGTTCTCACGCATGAGGGCCTGGATGGCGTCGATGAGCTGCGCCATCGCCTCCGCCTTCTTCTCGGGCAGCCCGTGCAGCAGGCGCGTCGTCTTCGTGTCGCGGATGAGGTCCTCGTAGAAGATGAACTCGTCGCAGTTGGACACGAGCAGGTCCGACGACGAGGACTTCACGCCCAGCCCGATCACGTAGCGGTCGTTCTCCCGCAGCTTGGACACGAGGGGAGAGAAGTCGGAGTCGCCGGAGACGAGCGCGAAGGTGTCGATGTGGGCCTTGCCGTAGGCCAGATCGAGGGCGTCCACCACCATCCGGATGTCGGCGGAGTTCTTGCCGCTGTAGCGGCTCTGAGGGACGTCGATGAGCTCGATGGCCCACTCGTGGAAGGGACGCTTGTACTCGGTGAAGCGGTTCCAGTCGGCGTAGGCGCGCCGGACGATGAGCTTGCCCTTCTCCAGCAGGCGCTCGAGCACGAGCTTGATTTCGAACTGCTTGTACTGGGCTTCCTTGACGCCGCGGGCGATGTTCTCGAAGTCGATGAACAACGCCAGCTTTCGTTCTCCGTTCATCTAGTCCTCTGTATCGGAGCGCGGCGGTGCCGCGCTCCGGTGGGTGGCTGAGAGAGATGGGTGGTGGCTGCGCGGACGACGGGGGGTCGAAGCTCCCGCCTGGCTCCGGGGCCTGCGGAGAGCGGGATGCTCCGGTTGCTTGCGTGCCGGTATCTCAAGAGCGTACCCATTATATGTCCGTCGAAAGGCGGCGCCGCGAGGTTTATAGTGGCGGACAAGTATGGCGAAACAGACGAACCCCGACCTCGCCGCCCGCGTACCGTCGGGCCAGGTCCTCACCACGAAATGGCCGGTGCTCACCTACGGCCGCACGCCGCGCTTCGATCCGAAAACGTGGACCTTCCGCTGCTTCGGCCTCGTGGAGCGCGAGGTGTCGTGGACCTGGAAGGAGTTCCTCGCGCTGCCCCGGGTCACCATCACCTCGGACATCCACTGCGTGACGCGGTGGTCGAAGCTCGACAACACGTGGGAGGGGGTGCACATCCGCGAGATCCTGAGCCGGGTGAAGGTGCTGCCCGAAGCGAAGTTTGTCATGCAGCACGCCGATCCCGACTACACCACGAACACCGCCCTCGCCGACCTGATGGACAGTGACGTGCTGCTGGCGCTCAAGCACGACGGCCGCGACCTCGAGCCCGACCACGGCGGGCCGCTGCGCCTCGTGCTACCGAAGCTCTATTTCTGGAAGAGCTCGAAATGGCTGCGCGCCTTCGAGTTTCTCGACGTCAACCCGCCTGGGTTCTGGGAGCAGAACGGCTATCACATGCACGCCGACCCCTGGCCGGAAGAGCGCTACTCCGACCAGGAGACGCGCGCCATGCAGCAGATGCGCGCCGACGCCGCCCGCGCACTGCGCGACCGGTAGCCGCCC